>JAZLJE010000087.1:0-16892 GCA_045617705.1 Ruminococcus sp. | reverse complement strand
GGTCGCACCGATGGAAGTTACACCGTTTTCTGCCGCAATTGTCGTTATGCCACTAACACAGACAACCGCCACAGCCAGCACCAATGCTAAAATAATTGATAAAATTCTGCTTTTTATACTATAACGCATAAACACACCTCCTATTTTTTTACATCTAAAATGTAACATTTTTTTCATCTTTTAGCAACACTATGTACAATTTTTTGTTAAATATAGGCTTGTTTTCAGCACATTATACATAATATTAACTAAAGTTTTAGTAAATAAGCAAGAAAAAAGCACCACAAAAGCGGTGCTTATACTTGTATTTATATATTTACTATTGTAACGGGCGAAAGCCTTTTCCGGATATCGCATTGGCTGTCGTTACGATAATAAACGAATTTTCGTCTATTTCGTTTGCCAAACTTTTTACTTTATGCACCTGTGACGGCCTTACGGCGCAAAGGACGATATCCTTTTCATCTTTGCTGTAACCGCCTTTGCCGGAAAGGACAGTTACTCCCCTGCCTATTCCCTGCATAATGTAATTTGAAATCTCGTCAGGCTTTTCGGTTACTATGAACATCAGTTTTCCGTTATCACCTGCAAATCCGTAGATTAGAGTATCTATCACCTTTGTGGAAACGAAAATGGCAATTACGGCATAAAGTCCGCTTTCGATACTGCTGTAAACTATAGATGCGGCAACGATGATGAATATATCGGCAATCAAAATAACCGTTCCTACCGATACATAAGGCATTCTTTTGTGGACATTTCGGGCAATTATATCGGTTCCGCCGGTTGTACCGCCACGATAGAAAATTAAAGACAAACCTGCTCCGCTGATTACTCCGCCGAATAAAGACGCAAGAACCTTGTCACCTGCATAATGAAACGGGAACACAAGCGGGATTACATCTATCATTACGGAACAAAGCAAAGTTGCTATCACGGTTTTTAGCAAAAACTTCTTTCCGTTTTCTACTACTCCCCAGATAAACAAAGGGATATTCAGCACAAAAACAACAACACCTATCGGTAAACCGAATAAGTAATTGAGCATTGTACCGACACCGGTAAGTCCGCCGGGGGCGATATTGTTCGGTGCTGTGAAGATATTAACGGACAAAGCATACACAACTGCACCGAGAAAAATTATCAGATAATCAAGAATAACCGTGCGAAGTTTTCTCTCCATATCATACCTCAATCATTAATAATCAGAGAAAATATTTCTTTTATTCTTTGCATTTTGCCCTGCAAATATAAATATCCGAACAAAGACTCAAGTCCTGTTGCACTATGATAATCCGAAATTTCACAATGCTTCGGTACTGAATTGACCTTTGCATTTCTGCCACGCTTGTAGACAGACTGCTCTTCTTCCGTTAAATACGGCATTATCTTGTCAATTGCTTTTGACTGACTTTTTGCATTGACTAACTTTACTTTTGTTTCGTTGAGTTTTGATACGGGCATATTAGCCTTCAATACAAGCATATTTCGTACAAGCAAGTCATAGACACTATCGCCCAAAAAAGCCAAAGTCAAAGGTGAATAGGCATTTATATTTACATCATTTTCTAAAATCTCGTTCATAATATTACTCTACAAATTCAAATTCTATATCGTATATCGAAACGGTGTCGCCCTCGTTTATACCCGCTTCTCGCAGTTTTTCGATAACTTTTGTGGTTTGCAAAACCTTTTCAAAGTAGTTTATGCCTTCGTAGTCGTCAAAGTTCACGGTACGCAAAACACGCAACAAAAACGGACACTCGACCATATAGACACCGTCAATTACTTTGATGGTGATTTCTTTTTCGTCAAAGGCGTTGACATCTATATCGGGCAAGGGTTCGGGCTCGTAAATCTTTATTGGAGGAAGTTTTGAGAGTTCCTCGGAGATTTTATTAAGCAGGGGGTCAACATCGTAGCGAATTGCAGCCATTATCGGAAAAAAGTCGTAGCCTTGTTCTTCGACAAAGTTTTTGAAGTCTTCTATCTGTTCATCGGTTGCAAGGTCGCATTTGTTGCCGACTACTATCATCGGGCGGGTTGAGAGTTCTTCGTCAAACTTTTTCAGTTCATTATTTATCGTTATGAAATCCTCTTTCGGGTTTCTGCCTTCGCTACCCGATATGTCTACAATATGAACTAAAAGTCTGCAACGCTCGACATGACGCAAGAACTGATGACCTAAACCCAAACCGTCGGATGCACCCTCGATAAGTCCGGGGATATCAGCCATAACAAAAGAACGGTTTTCGGACATTGTTACAACGCCCAAAGTGGGATTAAGGGTAGTGAAATGATAGTTTGCTATCTGCGGTTTTGCCTGTGATACTACGGAAATCAGGGTGGATTTTCCGACATTCGGGAAACCGACTAAACCTACATCGGCAAGAAGTTTTAACTCCAAAGTTACTTCGAATTCTTCACCGGGCAAACCGGGTTTTGAAAACCTTGGCGCTTGTCTTGTCGGGGTTGCAAAGTGGGTATTTCCCCAACCGCCTTTACCGCCTTTTGCGACGATAACGGGCTTGTTTTCACTAAGGTCTGCAATTATTCTGCCCGTATTTGCATCTTTTACTACTGTACCGACGGGAACTTTGACAATCAAATCTTCGGCATTTTTGCCGTATTTTCGTCCGCCCGTACCGTTGTTGCCTTTTTTGGCTTCAAATTTTCTTTTGTATCTGAAATCGGCAAGCGTGGAAAGGTTTGAATCGGGGACGAAGATAACATCTCCGCCTTTGCCTCCGTCACCGCCGTCTGGACCGCCGGATGCTACATACTTTTCCCTATGAAAAGCAACTGCACCGTCACCTCCGTCGCCTGCTTTTACTAAAATTTTCGCTTTATCTACAAACATAGTTCTTACCTTTTACCATTTACTTTTAAAAAAACAAAGGGCGGATAAAATCCGCCCGAAAAATTACTGTTCAACAGGGTAAACGCTTGCACGCTTTCTGTCTTTACCGACACGCTCAAAACGCAAAACGCCGTCAATCTTCGCAAATAAAGAATCGTCAGAACCTCTGCCGACATTCTCGCCGGGATGGATGTGAGTACCTCTCTGCTTTACTAAGATGTTGCCTGCAAGTACGAACTGACCGTCAGCACGCTTAACTCCAAGTCTTTTAGACTCGCTGTCACGACCGTTCTTTGTTGAACCCATACCTTTTTTATGAGCGAACAACTGAATGTTTATTTTCAGCATAACCTTACACCTCCGAAATAGTTACTGTAATATACTTTTGATACTGCTTTTGTAGTTCAAGCAGGTGGAGCCTTAATCCCTCTAATGCAGAAGAACATAAGGCAATGTCGCTATCGCTTAACATCAGATAAAAACTTCCGTCGGAAACTTTGATATCGGCTTTGGCTTTTAATACGTCGGTGACGGTGTTTGCGGTCATATATACCGCAGATGAAACCGCCGAACATACTATGTCAGAGCCTTGCTGTGCATAATCGGAATGTCCGACTACCTTGAAGCCTTTGATATTCTCATTTCCAAAAAAAGTGACTTTTATCATTTTAGCCTACGATAGAATTGATTTCAACCTTAGTGTAAGGCTGTCTGTGTCCCATTTTTCTCTTTTCGCCTTTCTTGGGCTTGTATGTTTCTACATAAATCTTCTTTGCTTTGTCGGACTTGATGACTTTGCCTGTTACTGTGGCACCGTCAACATAGGGGGTTCCGACAACAAGACCGTCGCCCGAAGAAATTGCAACGACTTTGAAATCAACATCAGAGCCGTCTTCGGCAGCAAGTTTCTCTACGAAGATAACGTCTCCGCTTTCTACTTTGTACTGCTTACCGCCTGTTTCGATAACTGCGTACATTAAATCATTCCTTTTTATAAGACTCGCTACTATGTAGGTGGGGAAACCCGCTTAATACCCACAGTATGCGGCTTATATAATATATCACAATGAATATGCGGTGTCAAGGATTATTTTTACAATATTTGTTATTCTGTGCCGTTTTGCATACAAAAGGCTTTGTATGTGTTTTTCATCAGCATTGCTATTGTCATCGGTCCTACTCCGCCGGGCACGGGTGTTATATATGAACATTTCTCACAAACGCTGTCAAAATCTACATCTCCGCACAGTTTATTGTTTTCGTCACGGTTCATACCGACATCGATAACAACGGCACCGTCTTTGACCATATCGCTCTTTACAAACTTTGCTTTTCCTATGGCACAGACCAAAATATCGGCTTTCTTTGTTATCTCGCCTAAATTCTTTGTTTTCGAATGAGTGATTGTGACAGTTCCGTTTGCGTGGAGCAAAAGCATAGCCATCGGCTTTCCGACTATATTACTCCTGCCGATTACGACACATTCTTTGCCCTCGACTTCAATATTGTAGTACTTCAAAATCTCCATAACGCCTGCGGGAGTGCAGGGTAGAAAATCGTAGTCACCTATCATAATTTTCCCGACATTAGGCTCACAAAAGGCATCGACATCTTTTTTTACGGAGATTTTTGAAATAACCGCTTTTTCGTTTATGTGTTTTGGCAAAGGGAGTTGACACAAAATGCCGTTTACATCTTTCCTACCATTCAGTTCGTCAATAAGAGAAAGCAGTTCTTCTTCCGTCGTGCTTTCGGGCAGGGCATACTCAAGACTATTAAATCCTACAAATTCACAAGCCTTTTTCTTATTATTGACATATACTCTTGACGCACTGTCGTTACCGACAATAATTACGGCAAGGGTGATTTCTTTGCCCTCTTCTTTTAGTTTTTCTGTTTGTTTTTTGACCTGTTCTTTGACACTTTGGGATACTGCTTTTCCGTCTAAAATCTTATACATATTTACACCTTGCTTTTCTTCGGTCTTTTTGTCTGTAAGGCTCTGACATTATCGTCTTTCTTGCGATTTACTGTCAGCAAGACAATTCCGAGTATGAACAGTACGCACGACAAAACCTGTGATACTCTCGGCTGATATGAGCCTATTGTAAACGGCAGATAAAGGCTGTCTGTACGAAGTCCCTCGACGAGCATTCGTTCAAAGCCGTAGAGCACAAGATACAAGTAGCAAATCTGTCCGTGGTATTTTTGAAATTTTCTGTTGAAAATATGTAGGAAAAGAAACGACAACGCACACCATACCGACTCATACAAAAAGCACGGATGAACACAAACGCCGTTTGTGTTTTCGGACATCATACGGAAAAGACTGTCGGTAGGAATTCCGAATGCCTCTTGATTGAAAAAGTTGCCCCATCTACCTATTGCCTGCCCGACAAGAAAAGAAATCAAGGCAATATCAATCACGGGGAGTATCTTCATTTTCTTTATTTTTGCTACGATAAGACCGCCTGCAAGTCCGCCGATAATCGCGCCGTAGATTGCAATACCGCCGTCACGGATATCGAGGATTTCCGACGGATGTTGTCCGAAATAGTGCCACCTAAGGAGGACATAGTACAACCTTGCACCGGTAACTGCGGTGATAATTCCGACTATGATACAATCAATCAGTTTTTCGCCGTCTACTCCAAATCGGTGAGAATTAAAGTAGGCGTAAAAAATAGCAAGTGTCAGACCTATTGCAATCAAAATGCCGTACCAATACACGGGGAAAGTACCAATATAAAACGCTGCACGGTCGATAGTCAGGTCAATTCCCAAACCGGGAAAAGAAACATTATAAATCATAATTCCTCCATACCCCTTATTACGGAAAGTACAGAATAATCTTTATTCATCAAGAAGTCAAGACGGCTTTCAATATCGGAAATCTTTGCATTTGCAACGGCTTCGATATATGAATATAATTCCTTTTTAGAAAAATGCCCGTCGGCTATCATATTTGCTATTGAGTCAACCGAATTAAGCGATGAAACGATTTCTCCGTAAACGGATTTCTTTGCTATTTCAAATTCGGATTCGTCAATGCCGTCGCACTTTGCTTTTTCTATATAATCCGCTATCATTTTTGCGGCGGCTTTCGGGTTTCTTGACTCACCGCCGAACATAGTACAGGCATAGCCTTCGCCCTCGAAAAACTCGTAGGAAAAACTTGAATTTATCAGATTATTGTCAAGTAAATCACGGTACATTTTGCTGTTTTGAGAAGCAAGCATAAAGAGAAGAATATCTGTGTATGCGGTTTCTTTTGCAGTCGGTCTATGCTCGGCGTTTTCTTTGTAGCCGAAATTAAACAAAGGAAGTGCTACGGGGAGTTTTTGCTCTACATAATGCTGTGATACAGTAGGCGGCTCTTTTTCGAAAACACTTTCGACTGTATGTTTTTCGGACTTTTTGAGCATTTTGTCGGCTACTTTCAGCACATCGTCGACAGTTGCTTTTCCCGCTACGCAAAGCACCATATTGTGAAGATTGTAGAAGGTGTTGTAGCAGGAATAAAGGTACTCGGGAGTGATTTTGGCAATAGACCCGACAGTACCGGCTATATCAATTTTCACAGGGTGGTTTTCGTACATCGCTTCAAGCATATTGAACATTACCCGCCACGATGGTGAGTCGTCATACATCTTGATTTCCTGCCCTATTATGCCTTGTTCTTTGTCTACTGTTTCCTTTGTAAAATACGGTGACTGAACAAAGTCGAGCAGAATTGTAAGGCTTTCTTCAAAATTCTCGGTACAAGAGAAAAGATAGCAGGTTTTGTCAAAAGAAGTATAGGCGTTTGCATTTGCTCCTGTCTTTGCATAGCGGGTAAATGCGTCGCCCTCTTCGGACTCAAAAAGTTTATGTTCAAGAAAATGGGCTATACCGTCGGGAACGGTTGTGACTTCTCCTCCGTCTTTTGAGAAAGTTCGGTTGATACTGCCGTACTTTGTACCGAAAATAGCATAGGTGCTGTTATAGTCGGGCTTTTCGTAGACATATACGGTAAGTCCGCTGTCGTGGTTTATTTGATAATACTTTTCGCCCAACAAATCGGACTTTATCTCTGATATTTTCATTCTTGCACCTCGTTTGTGACCAAAGTATAAACTGTATCGAGTGTCAATTTCTTTGCACATTCTATGACTTCTTCTTTTGTGACATTGTTTATAAGTTCGCTTGCTTTTTCGGCTGAATAAATATTACCATCAAGTAGTTGCGAAACATACCAGTCTTCAAGTCCCGATGCGGTGTCGCATATTTCTTTGAAAGAATTAACTACAGACATCTTTGTTGCATCGAGTTCAAAGTCGGTTATCTTGCCGTTTTTCATAGAGTTTATTTCGTTTAAAATTGCTTCTTTTGCTTTTTCGATATTCTCTTTTTCGACTCCGCTTTCTACTGTTAAGATACCTTTCTTGCGGTTATATCGAGCGGCACAGTAATAGCAAAGGCTCAACTTTTCCCGTACATTACAAAAAAGTTTTGAATGTGCAGTACCTCCCAAAACAGCACACATCAGACGTTCTGCCATAACATCTTTTTCGGGCTCGGCACAGTCGGTACGAAAGCACAAAATCATTTTGGACTGG
This sequence comes from Ruminococcus sp., assembly GCA_045617705.1. Lineage (GTDB taxonomy): Bacteria > Bacillota > Clostridia > Oscillospirales > Acutalibacteraceae > Ruminococcoides. The sequence goes on along the minus strand of JAZLJE010000087.1, from coordinate 9,434 downwards.
GAAAGTGTCATTTCTTCTTTTTTTTCTTTGATTTTCTCTGCTTTTCGTATTACCGTGTTATTAAGTTTTGCGGGAGTTCTCTCGGTATTAAAGTAGGTTTTAAAAGTAGATTTTACATTTTCGGGATTTGTCTGCCCTATTGCAAAGAGTTCGAAAGTTGCCGTTTTGAGCATATTTTGCCACGAATTATACAAAGACTCTTTTGTGACTTTTTCTACGCTTTCTTTTGTGCCGTAGCGAGGTATGCCGAAGGCTTCGTTCTCGCACATCGTAGATATCGCCTGTGATAAAGCGTAGATACGCTTTTCGTTGAATTCGGAATCGATTATGTCAATGAGTTCACGCTTTCCCTGAACAAAGTCAAATTCGTCAAATGAATTGCCAAAGAGTTTCGGTTTGAAAACTATCTGGCACAAGAGGTCGCAAAGTTCTTTTGACAATTCTTCTTTGTCGAAAGCGTAGCGTTCATCTATACCCGAAATTGAAAAATGAAGCATTTGCCTGTCGCCTACTTTGATACAATCGGCGGAAAGAGTTGCTCCGTACAAAGACGAAAGTTTCTTTGACAAAGAGGTAAAATCGGGGTAGCGTTCACAAGAACGCAACAAAACTTTTGTCAGCAGGGCATATTGTGACACGGTTTCTTTTTCAAGCGGTAAGTACGCAATCAAAGAAATCCGCATTGTTTTGAATTTATTGTCAAATACGGTATTGAAAGTTACTTTGTTTGCTATTTCTTCTCTTTTATAACTACTCATAGTATCCTCCGAAATGCGGTTATTTTTTTATTTTACCACAATTTATCAGAAAAATAAATCTTTATTATCAATATTATTATTTTTATCAAATATTGATTTTTTAGTCTTGCTATGGTATACTTAGTATAATAAATTTTGGAGGGATTTTATGCAATATTCTAACGCCAGAAAAGGAATAGGACTTATATTTTCAGCCGCTATTCTTGAACTTATCGCTTCGATTTTCAGCGGATTGGTTCTTGTTCTTGCAAAATACGACGGTTTGTCGGTACTTTTTCTTATTGTATTCTCGCTTGTTGCCCTTGTTATGGTAATAGTTGCGGCAATTCAGTACATCAGAGGTATCGCAATCGCAAGCAGAGATGAATACAATTTCAAGCAGGCAATTCTTTTTGTTGTTTTTGAGATTATATTTGTCGTTATTTCTGCAATACTTACATCTCTCAAAATCACCGAAATTCCCTTTGCGGATTTCATTTCATCTGCTTTTGAGTGCCTTGTTGTTATATTTATTTGCTACGGTATTTCTTCTATTTTCCGCAGTTTGGGGAAAGATGAACTTGCAAAAAAAGGTATTTCAACCGCTACGATTTATGTAATTGCTTTTCTGCTCGGCAAATGTATTCAGATGCTTGTATCAACAGGGGCATTTTCTCCGATAGATATTGCCGTTGATATTATCGCTATCGTCGTATTCCTCGTCCTTGATATAGTAGCATATATCAAATTCCTTGTTTATCTCGGCAAGGCAAGAAACGAAATATAAGTTTTCTGTCCCCGTTCGACAAACCGAGCGGGGATTTTTTCTGCATTTTTTCGGATTTCTCACAAAAAAATAATTTTTTATATATGAAAAATCTGTATTGACAAGCGGAATAAATGATGATATAATCACGATTGTTGACTTGCGAGTGTGCTGGAATAGGCAGACAGGCACGTTTGAGGGGCGTGTGTCCATGACGTACGGGTTCAAGTCCCGTCACTCGCACCAAAAAGAAACGACAATTTTCAATAGAAAGTTGTCGTTTCTTTTTGTACTTTTCACTCTTCGTTTTTCTCTCTTCACTTATAGAATATGTGATTTTTCTTTTATTATTGTACTTCAACATTACTTTACAAACAATCTTTTCTATAGTATAATATTTTTTGATAGGTTTCGTAATATAGAGAGTTTTACTTAACAAGTGAGAAAGAGATATTATGAGAAGAAAAATCTTTGAAATAGTTGAAACTTCTGACACAAATTATAGTGCAAGTAGTCTTTATGACTTTTTTATGATTTTTGTAATTATATTAAGTCTAATACCATTGGCTTTTAAAACTGAATACTATGCCTTTACGATTATTGATAAAGTTTGTGCCATTATTTTTATTATTGATTATTTGTTGAGGTGGATAACAGCCGATTATAAGTATAATGATAAATCAATAAAATCATACATCAGATATCCGTTCTCACCTATGGCAATAATTGACTTGCTTTCGATTCTCCCATCCTTGTCGATTTTGAGCAATGGTTTCAGAATACTGCGAGTAATAAGAATGCTTCGTGCTATGCGTGTCTTAAGAGTATTCAAAATGTTTCGGTACTCAAAAAACATCAAAATCATAACAGAAGTTTTTAAAAAATCAAAAGGTCCTTTGATAACTGTTGGAACACTTGCTATTGTTTATGTTTTGATTTCTGCGTTAGTAATAATCAATGTTGAGCCGGATTCATTCAATAATTATTTTGATGCAATTTACTGGGCAACTGTTTCATTAACGACAATGGGCTACGGTGATATTTATCCTGTTACAACGCTAGGCAGGATTGTTACAATGGTTTCGTCTATTTTTGGCATTGCTATAGTTGCGTTGCCAGCAGGTATCATTACCGCAGGATATATGAGTGAAATTGAAAACAACAGTTCAGAAGAAAATGATGAAAAACAGGAAAACCTGTAACGAAATCATCCTTTCTACCCAATTTTGCAGAAAAGTGTTGACGAAAGAAGTTTTTTGCGTATAATTAGAACATAAACAAAAATAGAGGTGCGGTGGCTATCAGTAGCGTACACAATCAGCGCGAAAACGCTGTATGCGAAAGGAGTTATTGCCGAAGCGGTAAGGCTTTTTCGGGCTTTATTTGCTGGGATGTTGCAGAATATGTAACATACTGTCGCGTTTGCGGAGTGCTATTTGATTTACTTTTGTCGTGGTACTCCACGACTTTTTTGTTTTATTAAAATTTATGGAGGGTATTTTATGTCAAAAACCAAAAAAATTGTTTTGGCGATTGCGGCTGTTATCATCGTAGGTCTTCTTGTCTATGTTGCCTGCTCCGGCGGTTCACTCGGTACAGTTAAATGTATGGACTGCGACGGCACGGGTATTGTTGACGAACTTCCCTGCGAAACATGCGCCGGCGAAGGTATGGTACGCGGTACAGCCTGGGCTTTGCTTCCGCCTATTATCGCCATCGGTCTTGCACTTATCACAAAGGAAGTTTACTCATCACTGTTCATCGGTATTGCCGTTGGCGGTTTGATGTATTCAAACTTCTCTTTCCTCGGCACAGTTGACGCAGTTCTAAACGAAGGTCTTATCCCCGCTGTTTCCGATACGGCAGGTATTTTCATCTTCCTTGTTGAACTCGGTATCGTTGTTGCTCTCGTCAACAAAGCAGGCGGTTCTGCTGCTTTCGGCAGATGGGCTGCTGCTCACATCAAAACAAGAACAGGCGCTATGCTTGCTACCTTTGTTTTGGGTGTTCTTATCTTTATCGACGACTATTTCAACTGTCTTACTGTCGGCTCGGTTATGCGTCCCGTTACGGACTCAAAGAAAGTAAGCCGTGCTAAACTTGCTTACCTCATTGACGCTACTGCTGCTCCTGTATGTATGATAGCACCTATCTCATCCTGGGCTGCTGCTGTTTCTCAATACGCAGAAGACGGACAGGGACTCAACCTCTTTATTGCGGCTATTCCCTTTAACTTCTACTCGTTACTTACTTTTGTATTCATCATTGCCATTTGTGTTATGAACTTTGACTATGGTGCTATGGCTTTACACGAATACAACGCTCAATATAAAGACGACCTCTTCACCACAGGTGAAGAAGACTTCCAGAAAACCGAAGAAGCAAATCCCAAGGGCAGAGTTGTTGACCTTATTCTCCCCGTTGTTTTCCTTATTGTCGCCTGTGTATTCGCACTTGTTTATGTCGGCGGTATCCTCGACGGCTCTGACTTTATCACCGCTTTTGCAGATACAGACGCAACAGTCGGTTTGCCTTGGGGCGGATTGCTCGCTTTAATCGTTGCTATGGTTTACCTCATTTGCAGAAAGGTTATTAACCTCAAAGAATGTATGGAGGCTATTCCGAAGGGCTTTATCGCTATGGTACCCGCTATCCTCATTCTTACATTTGCAACTTCTCTGAAGAACATGACAGGTCTTATGGGTGCAAAATACTTCGTTGCTGACGCAATGAGCCACGCAGCCGCAGGACTTCAAAGTTTCCTGCCTGCTATTATCTTCCTTGTTGCCTGTGTTCTTTCTTTTGCTACAGGTACATCTTGGGGTACATTTGGTATTCTTATTCCTATCGTTACATACATCTTTGCAAACGACCCGACTTCACCGTATATGATTATCGGTATTTCTGCTTGTCTTGCAGGCGCTGTTTGCGGTGACCACTGCTCACCGATTTCCGATACAACAATTATGTCATCCGCGGGTGCACAGTGTAACCACATCAACCACGTATCTACACAGTTGCCGTATGCAATTACTGTAGCGGTTATTTCATTTATCTGCTATGTTATCGCAGGCTTCTTCCCTGTTTGGTACGTTGCACTTCCCGCAGGTATTGTTATCACAGTCGGATACCTAATCTTTAGAAAAGCAAAAAGCAAAAATGTAAAATTTGATTAAGAATAATCTCACATAAAGTAAAGGCACTTCATTTTGAAGTGCCTTTGTTTTTTGTGTTTTATATATTCGATAGTGACAAAAATCTTTTTGTTCTTTCGTTTTTTGGGTTATAAAAGACCTCTTCGGGTGTGCCTTCTTCGGCGATAAGTCCGTCATCAATAAAGATAATCTTGTCGCTGACCTCACGCGCAAAGTCCATTTCGTGAGTAACTATTACCATTGTGTTATCTTTTGATTTCAGGCTTTTTATTACCGACAGGACTTCGCCTGTGAGTTCGGGGTCAAGCGCCGATGTAGGCTCATCAAAACAGAGGATATCGGGCTCCATGGCAAGAGTTCTTGCGATAGCGACACGCTGTTGCTGACCGCCTGAAAGTTGGTATGGGTAAAAGTCTTTTTTATCAGATAAACCTACCCTTGCAATCAAGGAGTCGGTTTTCGATTTTAATTCTTCTTCGGAATATTTCTTCAAGAGTTTCGGTGCAAGGGAAATATTCTTTTCAACCGTATATTGCGGAAAAAGATTAAACTGCTGAAAAACAAGTCCGAAATGCAATCGGTTTTTTCTTATCTCTTTTTCATCCAAAGGATTTTGAGCATCAAAAATAACATTTCCGTTTACTGAAATAGTGCCTTCAGAGGGAATTTCAAGGAAATTTAAACACCTCAAAAGAGTTGTTTTTCCGCCGCCTGACGAACCGATAATGGAAAGGACTTCTCCTTTTTCAAGTGAAAAGTTTATACCTTTGAGTACCTCGTGTCTGCCGAATGATTTATGCAGATTATTTATTTCAAGAAAAGCCATAATATCACCTACCGAAAGTAACTCAAGCGTTTTTCAAATCTCTTCAAAAGTATGGTTACTATACCGCAGAAAACAAGATAGAAAACGCCGGTTAAGAACAGCGGCCAGATAATTCCGCTTGACTTAATAAATCTTTCACCCGCGTAGATAATCTCGACAACGGCGATAACACGGGCCAGAGATGTATCTTTGATGAGAGTGATAATTTCGTTGCCCATCGGCGGCACAATTCTCTTTACTACCTGCAGTAATACTATTTTGAAGAAAATTTGCGATTTTGACAGTCCGAGCACCTCGCCCGCTTCGTACTGACCTACGGAAATACTCTCGATACCTCCGCGGTAAATCTCCGAGAAATAGCAGGAATAGTTGATTATAAACGCAACCAAAACAGCAAAAAATCTGCCTTCCATATTATTTCCCCAGATAGCATTTCCGAAAATGAGTCCCGGTCCGTAGTAGATAACGATGAGTTGGAGCATCAAAGGAGTTCCTCTGATAACCCAAACGAAGAAACTCACAACTGCTTTTATCGGTTTTATTTTGCTCATAGAGCCAAATGATATAAGAAGTCCTAACGGCAAAGCACCCAACAGAGTAAATATAAATATCTCTATTGTCTTCAAAAAGCCTGTGGACAGTTCAAGCAATACCTCTTGAATCATAATAACCCCTAAATTTAATATATTTTACTGGGCGATTACTGCAGCCTGTGTGCCGTATTTTTCGGCAATCTTCATTATTGTTCCGTCGTCATAGGCTTTTTTCAAGAACTCGTTGAGTTTTTCTGCCATATCGGAACCTTTGCGGAAACCTACACCGTATTCTTCGGATGTAAGGCTCTTTGTAATAGTAAGGTCGGGATAAGATGTTCCCTCGCCTACCATAGCGCCTGCCATAAGTGAGTCGATGATGCAGGCATCGGATGTACCGGCTGCAACTTCCATTACGGCATTAGCCTGTGATGTGACTTCAACAAAGTTATAACCATTCTCTTTTGCAGCGTCCATACCTGCGCTTCCGCTTTCAACTGCTATTGAAAGTTTCGAAAGTTCGTCGGGGTTGTCAACTTTGCTTGCGTTATCTTTTTTGATAACGATAATCTGGGCGTTGTTGCAATAGGGCTTTGATGTAGCCATAGCCTCTTTTACGCCGTCAGTCAATGTCATACCGTTCCAAACGCAGTCGATGGATTTATTCTGGAGTTCCAATTCCTTTGAATCCCATTCGATTTCAACAAGTTCACACTCAACGCCGATAGATTTGCAAAATTCTTTTGCCAAATCAGCATCAAAGCCAATCCATTCACCGTTTTCTTTGTAGTCCATCGGAGCAAAATCGGTGATACCGATGATAAGTTTTCCCTGTCCCTGAATGTAAGCGAGGTCAGAGTCTGCTGTTGCTTCTGATTTTGTTGCTGTATCTGTACTGCCGCAAGCAGCCAAAGCAACTACCATACAAAGTGCCAAGATTAGTGCAAAAATTCTTTTCATTTTCATTTCTCCCTAAAATTCATAATAATTTAGCATTTTTCTAAAAAATTCAATGCATCATCACTTTATCACATAAAAGTATTACTGTCAAGAAATGCAATGATAAAAGTAATTGTTAATTTAGAAATTTCGTTGTAAATATTATACATATTTTATCTTTGACATTGACTATTTTGTATAGTAAAATTAAGATGTAAAGAAATTTTGAAAGGTTGGTCTATATGAAACGAATTTTCAGAGTATTATCGGTTTTACTTATTTTCATCTTTTTAGTTAATATGTCTGCGATTATGATTTCTGCTGAAAACATCAATTCACTTAATGACAGCACCAAAATAAAACCGACTATATATATTAGGGACAACGAAAACAGAAGTTACAGGGTTTGGGCTTGGCTTACTGATAACAGCAACTTTTTTGATTGTACTTTTGCTAACAGACCGAAATCCGATGATAAAATCGCTGAAGACTACGGCTTCAAGGTATATCAATCGGATGTGTATTTAGGAAATGACACAATGTACTGTATCAGCATTACAAAGGGAAATACCGATACAAAATGGTTTAGCGATACATACGCTTACGGCGATATTTGGATAGATATAGATAAAGACGGAGTGCCAACCTTTTATGACAGTAACCCGGAAATCATTACTACCGCAGAGAACGCTTTTGACAACGGGCTGTGGGTAGATACAAATAAAGAAACAGGAAGTCTCTCTTCCCTCGTTTTGTGGGACAAAAAGGCAAGCGATGAATTCTACTTTTATCTTCCGTGCGGATGTTCGCTGACGCTTCCTTTGTATCACACTTTCTCTTCGCTGTTAATTGATGGAACGCAAATCGTTTCAGGTGAAAACTTTACATTCAGCAAAGACGGTGTTTATACACTCGGCGGTGATGTTGCGGGAAATCTTCATATTTTGCAATCGGAGAACACCTACACAATGTTTTTATCAACTCCGAGGGATATCCCCCACAGCACCTGCTACGATAAAAGTAACCCCACATCAAGCACCACATATATTCTCAACACTAAAAATAAACTCTCTGTCAAAGGCGGAAACTGCCTGACAACCGACGAAAAAGGTGAAGTCGTTGTAAATGACGCTATCAGCAAAATTAAAGGAAGAGGTAATTCCTCTTGGCTGTTCTCGTTTGAAGATTTCGGAAAATACTCTTTTAACCTTACACTTGACAGCAAAACAAAGAAAATCACAGGCGGGGATGTTAAAACTAAAAAATACGCTGTGAACGCCTGTAATACTGACCAATCATTCCTGCGTAACAGCGCTATATTCAAATTAGCCGACAGTATCGGTATCAAGTACACTCCGAATATTAGAATCTACAATGTTTATAACAACGGTGTCTACTTCGGAACTTACATGGTCAGCGAAAAAGTTGATATCGGTTCATCGTCGCTTTTGTCAGATATTCATTCGCTAAAAGACGATAACGAAGAACTCAACCCCGACATAGAAGAATTAAGCAAAAAGACTTCAGGCACAGCGGGAAAACCCGGCTACTATACCTATGTTGACTCCCAAAGCCCGAAAGATATCACAGGCGGATATCTTCTTGAAATTGATATATACAGCCGTTTTGCGAGCGAAATAAGCGGTTTTATTTCACAAAGAGGTCAGGCTGTTACAGTCCAAAGTCCGGAATACGCTACAAAAGAAGAAGTAGAATACATAAAAGGCTTTTTTGATAAAATCGAAAGTATCATTTACTCGGAAGAACCGGATATCGACGAACTTTCGAAATATATTGATTTCGAGTCTTTTGCAAAAATGTTCCTTGTAAATGAACTGTCAAAAGATGTTGACTCCTGTGTTACAAGTTACTTTATGTACAAGGACTCCGACACAAACGGTGACGGCAAACTCCACGCTGCTCCCGTTTGGGACTATGACTGGGCTTGCGGTCAAACATTCTTGAGTTATGAAGTGCCGAAAGACTCAAATTCGAACAGCAGTTGCAAAGAACCAACGGGCTGGAACTCAAGATACAGACTGATAAATTCGAACAGCGAAAGCGGGTATTGCAATTTCCAGGCTCAACTTTGTCAGATTGATGAATTTTGGAACACGGTATATTCGGTTTGGAAAAAGAATGTTTTCAAAAATACTGGAAAAATCTTGTTTGACTACAGCAAAGAAAGCCTTGAAACTTCTGATTCACATATCGCTAAAATGTATCGAAACTACAAAAGTTCTTTCGAGATAAACGAGATAAAATGGGAATTTATCAAGAATAATCCTACTTCTCGTTATGGTACTAATTCAACGGGAAAAGATGTAAAAAGCACAATTTCTTATCTTAACAAATGGCTGTTTGACAGGGTAAGTTGGGTTGATAAAAATATCGGTCCCGCCGAAGTTTACTATGGTGATGCAGACGGCGACGGAGTTATTACAATCGCAGATGCGACAACTATTCAAAAGTTGCTTG
>JAZLJE010000086.1:0-7373 GCA_045617705.1 Ruminococcus sp. | reverse complement strand
GTTAACTTGTCGCAGAGGGTATCTCTCTTTTCTCTGTCGTCGCTTATGACACTCAACAATATTGAATTATCTTTTTCGGTGAGATATCCTTTCTCTTTTACAATGGAAATAATCTCGTCTGCCGTTTTACATATATCGCTTTTTGAAATACTGTTTTCTTCTAAAATCTCCTGTGCTTCTTTGTTGTTGCCGTTTATTGATATTACCTTGTCAAACCTGTTAAGGTTAATAGTAAAACTTGGGTTTACATCAATGCAAACATAGGAAACAGGGGCTTTTGTCAGCATTAAAACAACTGCAGTAAGCACTACCCCGAAAATTGCAACAAAACACGCAACGCGAGCGAGCATTTTTCTTGTAATAAATGGTTTTATGGGTTTTGGATTTACTTCTACCATAACGCCTTTTTGCTTTTTGCAGTCTTCTTTTATCCAGTCAAACAAATCCGGAGTTGCCTGTGTAAATGCAGACAAAACCTGCTTTTCGATATTACTTTTATTCATCAAACGCACCTTCTTTCTTCAGTGCGGTACGCAGTTTTTTCAAAGCACGGCTGTATTTTGAACGCACGGTGGAATAGGTGACAGAGAGTATCGCAGAAATCTCGGTATGCGAAAATCCCGCTACGATATGCAGTACGACAATCTGTCTTTCTTCGTCGGTGAGATTGTTAAGACATTCGTTGAGCAAAATCTTGTTGTCGGACGAGATAAGGTCGCTGTAATCCACCTGCGAAACTTCGGTAATTTCGCAGGTCCTTTTGTCTTTGTTTTTCTTTTTGTAGCAAAAGTTCTTGGTTATCGTCATTATCCACGATAGGGGATTGTCGTTTCTTTTGTAGAGTTTTGCCGACTTGTATATCGAAAGGTACACATCGTGGGTGATGTCTTCGGCGTCCTCTTTGTTTTTCAGTATCGAAAGGGCGAACGAATACACGCCGACACTCGTTTCTCTGTAAAGAGATTCAAATGCAGCCATATCGCCAAGTGATATTCTGTTTAGTAATTCGTTGAGCCTGTCCTTTTGCGGTACAGGCTGACTTATCATCAAAACACTAAATGTCAGCATACCATATTCCCTTTCACAATATAAATCCTTTGGGAAGTTGTTTTGTTGCAATAGATTTTGAAAAATTCAGCGGTGGCGATTTTTCGCCACCGCCTTTTGAACATAGTGCAGTAATTTATAAGGAAAATTTGGTGTTTTACTACCCCTCTGTCAAACCATACGGTTTGACATATCCCCTCACAAGGGGCGACTATTCGGTAAAATTTCTAATTATTGTACTGAAAACAGCATTTCGCCGTATGACGGATAGGGCCAAAAACTTGAGTGAGTGCACATTTCCATTTCGTCGGAAATCGCACGAAGTTTCTGCATAGTGGCAAATACCGTATTGCGATAGTACGAAGCAAGTAAATAAAAATCGTTTTCGTATTTTTTTGCTTCTTTTACTTCGTCGTAAAGCGTGTCGATTTGCTTGTCGAAATCACAAAGAAGATTAGAGAGTTTTTCAAGCAGTTTTTCTTCTGCCGAGGTATCGATTTTGCTTGAAACATTCTTCTTTGAGCCTATCGTCCTGGCAAGTTTTCCCGTAAATCTTGACACAGAGGGGAAGATGTCCTTTTTCGCCATATCGAGCATAGTAAGTGCCTCGATATTTAAAATTTTCGAGTAGTTATCGAGGAGTATTTCATAGCGGGCGTAAACTTCCCTTTCGGTGTAGATATGATTACGCTTGAAAAGTTCAATGTTCTTTTCCTTGATATAGTATGAAAGTGCTTCGGGGGTAGAGGGGAGGTTTAGTAGTCCTCTGCGTTTTGCTTCTTCAACCCATTCTGCGTTGTAGCCGTCACCGTTGAAGATTATCCTCTTATGCTCTTTGAACGCTTTTTTGATAACTTTTCGGCAGGCAGAATCAAAGTTTTCTGCCTTTTCGAGTGTATCACAAAATGAAGAAAGTGAGTCTGCGACAATCGTATTGAGCATAATATTCGGGCAGGAAATGTTTAGTGACGAGCCGAGTGAACGAAATTCGAACTTGTTGCCCGTAAAAGCAAAAGGCGAGGTGCGGTTTCTGTCGGTTGTGTCCTTTTTTATCTGCGGAAGAACTTCCGCGCCCGTGTCCATCATAATTTTGCCTTGTGACTCATAATCTGTACCGCTAATAATAGCGTCAACAACCTTTTCAAGGTCGTCACCGAGAAACATCGAAATAATAGCGGGCGGGGCTTCGTCGCCACCCAAACGCAGGTCGTTGCCCGCCGTGGCAACAGAAAGTCGCAGTAAGTCCTGATATTCGTCAACGCCCTTGATAACGGCGGCGAGAATTAAAAGGAAAATCATATTTTCTTCAGGCTTTTTGCCGGGATTTAAGAGGTTTTCGCCCTTGTCTGTCGAGAGTGACCAGTTGTTGTGCTTACCCGAGCCGTTTACTCCCGCAAAAGGTTTTTCGTGCAAAAGGCACACAAGGTTGTGGTGCTTTGCAACCTTTTTCATCGCTTCCATAGTAATCTGGTTGTGGTCGGTTGCAATGTTGAGAGTTGTAAAAACGGGGGCAAGTTCGTGCTGACAGGGAGCGACTTCGTTATGCTCTGTTTTGGCGTAGATACCGAGTTTCCAAAGTTCCTCGTCAAGTTCTTTCATAAAGTTTTGAACACGCTCTTTGATAGTGCCGAAATAGTGGTCTTCAAGTTGTTGGCCTTTCGGCGGACGCGCACCGAACAAAGTTCTTCCCGTGTATTTTAGGTCTTTTCGTCTGTCGTAGATTTCTTTGTCAATGAGGAAGTACTCCTGTTCGGGACCTACCGTGACATTTACTCTCGATACATCATCTCTGCCGAATAGTTTGAGCATTTTCAGGCACGCGTGGTTGATAACTTCCATCGAGCGAAGCAGGGGAGTCTTTTTGTCGAGGATATCGCCTGTATATGACATAAACGCCGTCGGAATACAAAGAGTGTTGTCTTTGATAAAAGCGTAAGAAGTCGGGTCCCACGCGGTGTAACCTCTTGCTTCAAATGTCGCTCTTATTCCGCCCGAGGGGAAAGAAGACGCGTCAGGCTCGCCTTTTATCAGTTCCTTTCCCGAAAATTCCATGATAATGGAATTGCCTTTGTCGGGGGTGATGAAACTGTCGTGCTTTTCGGCTGTGACTCCCGTCATCGGTTGAAACCAGTGGGTGTAGTGGGTGCATCCTTTTTCGATAGCCCAGTCTTTCATAGCATCTGCGACAACATTAGCAACGGCGCTGTCAAGCGGTTCGCCTTTTCGAATAGTCGCTTTGAGTGCATCGTATGTAACTTTTGGCAGGCGTTCTTTCATCGTCTTTTCGTTGAAAACATTGCTTCCGAAAATCTTCGGTACATCAATCATAGGTATTACCTCTCAATAAATACGCAGAGTAAAACTCTTTATATGGAATAAAAAACATATAAAAGTATATATCTGTTTATTGCAATAGTCAAGATTTTAAAATACTGTGGTATTGCAGTAAATTTTGTTTTTTCATTTATACGAATTCTTGACTTTGAATATGCCAAACGATATAATTACAGGTAAAGAAAGGTGATAAAATGGTATTGAAATTTACGAAAATGCACGGTATCGGCAACGACTATATCTACTTTGATGCTATATCACAGAATATCGAAAACCCTTCCGGGCTTGCAATAGAGTACAGCGACAGGCATTTCGGTATCGGCTCCGACGGAGTTATTCTTATCTGCAAAAGCGATGTAGCCGACGCAAGAATGAGGATGTTCAACGCTGACGGCAGCGAAGGAAATATGTGCGGGAACGGTATCCGTTGTGTCGGAAAATATATTTATGACCACGGCATAGTTGACAAAAGCAAAAGAACGGTTACGGTTGAAACAAAAAGCGGAATAAAAACTCATGAACTTTTTGTTAAGGATGACAAGGTCGATATGGTCAAAGTCGATATGGGAAAAGCGGACTTTGAGCCGAAAAACATCCCCGTAGTTGTAGATACAGATACGGCAGTTGATGTGCCTATTACCGTACAAAACAAAGAGTACAAGGGAACTTGCGTTTCAATGGGAAATCCCCACTGTGTTATTTTTGTAGATGATACAAAGTCACTTGAACTTGAAAAAATCGGTCCGTATTTTGAGCATAACGCGATTTTCCCCGAGGGAGTCAATACCGAATTTATCAAAGTGATTGACGAGCATACTTTACAAATGCGTGTATGGGAACGTGGCAGCGGTGAGACCTTTGCCTGCGGTACGGGAGCGTGTGCGTCCGTATCTGCCGCGTGTAAAAAAGGCTACTGCAAAAAAGGCGAAGACATTACCGTAAAACTTCTCGGCGGTGACCTTGTTATCAATGTTACCGATGAAACGGTCTTTATGACCGGCACGGCAACAGAAGTGTTCAAAGGAGAAATAGAAATATGAAAATAAACAAAAATTTTGACAATCTTGTAGAAAACTATCTCTTTGCCGAGATAGCAAACAGAACAAATAAGTATATAAAAAATAACCCCGATAAAAAGGTTATAAAACTCGGTATCGGCGATGTAACTTTGCCCCTTGCTCCTGTTGTTGTCGAAGAAATGAAAAAGGGTGCTGACGAATTAAGCCGTAAAGAAACTTTCAAAGGCTATCCCGACTACGAGGGCTATGAATTTTTGCGTAAGGCTGTTTCGGATTATTACAAAAGTTTCGGCGTTACTGTTGACAAAGATGAGATTTTTGTTTCAGACGGTGCAAAATCAGACACAGGTAATATCGGCGACATTTTCTCAAACGATAATGTTGTACTTGTTACTGACCCCGTTTATCCCGTTTATGTTGACTCTAATATTATGTCGGGACGAAAAATCGTTTATGCAGAAAGCAACGAAGAAAACGGCTTTTGTGCTATGCCCGACGAAAATGTTAAGGCAGATATTATCTATCTTTGCTCACCGAATAACCCCACAGGTTCGGTATATTCGAAAGAGCAGTTGAAAATCTGGATTGACTATGCACTCAAAAACGATGCTATTATCCTTTATGACTGTGCATACGAGGCATTTATAGTTGACGACAGCCCAAGGAGTATTTTTGCAGTTGAAGGCGCAAGAAAATGTGCGATTGAATTTTGCTCACTTTCGAAGACAGCAGGTTTCACAGGTACTCGTTGCGGTTATACTGTAGTACCGAAAGAGTTAGAACGAGACGGACACAATATCTACAAACTTTGGTACAGACGCGAAGCAACAAAGTTCAACGGCGTATCCTACCCCGTTCAATGTGCCGCTGCCGCTGTTTTCTCCGAAGAAGGACAAAAACAGATAAAAGAAAATCTTGACTACTATAAAGAGAATGCAAGGATAATTTCTTCTGCTATGGATGAACTCGGTATCTACTATACAGGCGGTAAAAACTCTCCGTATATCTGGCTTAAATGCCCGAATAATATGGGCTCATGGGAATTTTTCGACTATCTTCTCGAAAATGCTCAAGTCGTCGGTACACCGGGCGAAGGCTTCGGCAACTGCGGAAAAGGCTATTTCCGCCTTACATCTTTCGGCAACAGAGAAAATACAATCGAAGCGGTCGAGAGGATAAAAAAACTTCTTTCTAAATAAGGCGAAAATTTTGCTTTTACTTTACACATTATATAGTTTGTGGTAAAATTTTAATAATATATTTTTAGGAGGTTTTGGCGTGAAAAAATCTACAAAAATAATCAGCACAGTTTTATTGCTGTGTATAGTTTTATCAAGTATTATGGTTTTGCAACCGTTTGCTGCCGATATTGACAGTGCGGGCTCTGAAAGCACTACCGAGTATACCTATACATACAGCATAACTGTCAGCAGTAATATTTGTGCTATTGACTATTCATTCAGTTATGACAAAAATTTTGTTCTTGACAAGGAGAAATCGTCTTTCGGAATGTTTAACGATGACAATGCCGTTATCAATACAGACATTGATGGAAAGATTTTTGTTAACGCTTCCGCGGCTACCGACAAATTTGATTTCACACAGGGCGAATTTATTGCAAATCTTGTTTTCACCGGTGAGAGTGATTATCAGGGACAAGCCCCGAAGCCGGAAAAATTAAAGGTCTATAATGTTGACAGAGCGTTAAGCGGCGGCGGTTCATTAGGCTATTCTTATGTTCAGAATTTCTGCGGTGATATTACAACCGGTGTTGTTCCCGATGAAGATGCACCTACAGAAGAATCCACAGAAGAACCTACAGAAGAACCCACAGAAGAGCCTACAGAAGAACCCACAGAAGAACCCACAGAAGAACCCACAACAGAGCCTACAGAAGAGCCTTCATCTGAACCCACTGAAGAGCCTACTGAAGAGCCTACACAAGAGCCTACACAAGAGCCTACAGAAGAACCTACAGAAGAACCTACAGAAGAGCCTACACAAGAGCCTACAGAGCCTTTGGATGTAGTACCGAACTTCCGTGCATCATCAACACCGGATAGAGGTATCAGATTAGACTGGGATGCTTTTGAAGGCGGAGAAGTATTCAGATACTATGTATATGTTTTGAAAGGTTCACAATGGGAGAGAATTTCTTCAACAACAAACTTGGCTGTATTCTATCAAGATGCAGTAGTAGGAGAAACCTATACATTCGATATCGTAGCAATAAATAGTGAATTCAAAGAAATCAGCGGCAGATACGAAGGCGGTATTACATATACATACTTGCAGTATGCAACATTCACATTGGCAACAAGTATCGATGATAAAGTCAGAATTGAATGGAAAGAAGTACCGAACACATACAGATATCTTGTATATGTATGGGAAGACGACGATTGGAAATATCTTACAAACGTAACAAACCCCGCATACGAATATAAGAATGTAGTAGACGGCGAAACATATTTGTTCAATGTACTTCCTGTAGACCCGAATCGTGAACCTGTCGGAATAATGAATCCTGATGGTGTATCCTGCACATACGATGCAAACTACTACGTACAATTCAGCAGAGTATTGAATGTAGGAAAAGGCATCAATGCATACTGGGAGCCTTTCGAGGGAGCAACAAAGTATGTAATGTACTATCTCAATGAACAAGGTGGCTGGACAAAGATATCAAGCACAAGTAACACAAGTTTGACATTTGCAACAGCAGAACCCGGAAAAGAATACACCCTTTCATTGCGTGCATACGATAAGTCAGGAAAACCGATTACAGGTGCAACACCGAACGGCCCGACAATCACACGCGACATCAACGATGTAGTACAGTTTACAGGTTCAGAAAGCACAGAAAAAGGTCTGAAACTTAACTGGGCAGAGTACACAGATGTAGTAACAGAATCAAGTGCAGCAAGTTATGTAATCTATGTCAAGAACGGTACAAAATGGACATGGCTTGCA
>JAZLJE010000085.1:0-3260 GCA_045617705.1 Ruminococcus sp. | reverse complement strand
TTCGTCGAGACCTTTGTAAATGCCGTCTTCGACTTCTTCAAAAGTTTTTGCGTCTTTTACTACAACGAGCATAGACGCTTGTTTTGAGTTTTCGTCATTCTCGCTTATCTTGTCTTTTGTGACGGCATTGGTAAAAGCAAGTGCCGCCGTGATGATAAGACAGATAAGGAAAAGCGAAAAGGTGGGGATGATAATATCTTTGAAAGTTACTTTTTTCATTATTTCTCCCCCTTTGCTTTTTTGACTGTGCCGAGTGATTTCGGTGTAGTCAGGTTTTCAATATGAGGAACGAGTACATTCATAAGAAGGATAGAGAACGATACGCCCTCGGGCATATTCGAATATGTTCGCAAAAGGATGGTGAGTATACCGCAACCTGCGGCGAAAATGATTTTTCCCGAAAAAGTAATCGGTGATGTTGTGTAGTCGGTAGCCATAAAGACAGCGCCAAGCAAAAGTCCGCCCGAAAGTATCTGATAAAGCGGGTCACCGCCGACAACAAGTGTCATCAAAGCCGCAACACCGACATAAACAACGGGAATAACGGGGCTGATTACTTTTCGTATTACAAGGTAGATACCGCCGAGTATCAAAGCAGCGGCACAAACTTCGCCGATACATCCGGGGCATTTACCGAGGAACAAGTCTATGTATGAATATGAGCCTAAATTTGCAAGAGGGGTAGCACTCGTCAGTGCGTCAACGCCCTCTTTGTAGAAAAAGGCTTTCGGATATGTCATCATATCGTTGGGGAAAGAAACGAGCAGAACAATTCTTGCTGCCAAAGCAGGGTTGACAAAGTTCATACCGATACCGCCGAAAAGTTGTTTTACCGCAACGATAGCAACAATACAGCCGAAAACGGCGATAAGAGGATTTATGTTTACGGGGAGGTTAAGTGCAAGCAAAAGTCCCGTGACAACGGCGGACAAATCGCCGATAGTCGTGTCGCGTTTCATAATCTTTCTTGCTATGTATTCGCACAGCACACAAGAGGCAACACAAACGCCGATGAGTACAAGTGAACGCATACCGAAGATGATACAAGCGGCAACCGATGTCGGCAAAAGAGCGATAATGACATCAAGCATAATTCTTCTTGTGCTTGCATTTGAACTTAAATGCGGAGAAGAACTGACATAAAGTTTATTTTCCATTACTCTTTCGCCTCCTTTTGCGCCTGTTCTTTTCTATAGTTGTTGTAGAGTTGTTTTCCGAGTCGTAAGTTTTGAACAATATGGCGTTTAGCAGGACAGGAGAAAGAACAACATCCGCATTCCATACAGTTGAGTATGTTAAGTTTAGAAAGTGCCTCAAAGTCTTTTCTGTCGACAGCATTCGACAACGACTGGGGCATAAGTTTCATCGGACAGGCACTAACGCACCTGCCGCATCTTATACAGGCAGAGGGTGTTTGCAGTTTTGCTTCCTTTTCTGCGAAAGCAATGATTGCGTTTGTCTGTTTTATTACGGGCATAGAGTCATCTGCAAGTGAGTTACCCATCATCGGACCGCCCATAAGGAGTTTCTTCGGCTCGCCTTTGTATCCGCCGCAAAACTCGATAATATCATTTATCGGAGTGCCGATTGGGACGATAACATTTTGCGGGTTGTTTATTGCGGTACCGTCAACGGTGATACGCTTTGTTACAAGAGGCATACCTGTTTTTAAGTATCTTGACAAGAACGAAATCGAGCCGACATTCATAACGATACATCCGGCATCTGCGGGAAGTCCGCCTATCGGTACTTCGCGGTTGGTGCAGGCTTTGATGAGAATTTTCTCTGCGCCCTGCGGATATGATGCCTTCAGCGGAAGAACTCGTACTTCGTCGTATTTGTCAACATCGTTGTCGGCAATTTCTCTTAAAACTTTTATCGCATCGGGTTTGTTGTTTTCAACACCGATGATAACTCTGTGAATGTTGAGAATATCCTTGACGGCATAAACTCCCGACATAATATCCCAACTGTTTTCTATTACTTCTCTGTGGTCGCTTGTTATGTAAGGCTCACATTCGGCAACATTGATGATGAGAGTGTCAACGGTTTTGCCTTTCGGAATGTTTAACTTTACATGTGCGGGAAAACCTGCACCGCCCAAACCGACAAGACCGCTTTGCCTTACGGCTTTTAATAGGTCGTCGAGGTTATTGACGGTTGGTGCTTTAACACTTTCGGATACTGCCATCTCGCCGTCGGATTCAATGGTAACTGCATCGACCTTTGACGAATCGGGCATAGTGATTTTGTCAATCTTTTTGACTGTTCCCGAAATACTCGCGTGAATAGGTGCGGATACAAAAGCCTCGCTGTCGCCGATAACATCGCCGATTTTGACGGTGTCGCCGACCTTGACCGTGGGCTTGCACGGTGCGCCTATGTGCATACTCATCGGAATGGTCACGCTTTTTACATCAGTCATCACAACAGACTCTTTTTGTGCCGTGTTCTTGTTGTGAGGGGCGTGAACTCCTCCGTGTGTACGATAAGCGTGCTTCGGAAAAATCAGTTTTTCTGCCATACTCTTATCCCCTTATATTTGTATTTGCGAAAGATACAAACTTTCTTATTCTATACTATACCATTAATATAGCAATTTTTCAATATGAATAATGAACTTTATTGCGGAAAAAATAATCTATATTGGAAACGAACTAATAATAACTCAAAATCGAGTACGGAGTTGATTTTATGCAATATTTATACGCTTTTCTTGTCGGCGGGGCTTTCTGTGCAGTCGGTCAGATTTTGATTGACAAAACGAGCCTTACTCCAGCAAAAATACTTACGGGTTATGTGGTCGTGGGAGTACTCCTCGGTGCGCTTGGAATTTACGAATATATTGCCGATTTTGCGGGTGCGGGTGCGTCTGTGCCGCTTTGCGGTTTCGGAAACCTTATGGCAGACGGGGTGAAAAAGGCAGTAGATGAGTACGGTTTTCTCGGAATTTTCACGGGAGGACTTACCGCTTCCGCGGGCGGAATAACCGCGGCAATAGTGCTTTCGTTTTTTGTAAGCCTTTTTGCAAACGCAAAGGAAAAATAAACAAAAGCAAAAATCCCCGAGTGAAGCCACACAATCGAGGATTTTTAAAATAACCAAAAAACTATTGAAATTTCATTTCTCTTGTGCTATTATAGTTAAGCATCAAAAATTTGTCGATAGCCGACAATCGCCACACCGCAAGGGATTACCTCGGTGTAACAAAGATGCTTTCGCTGGTATAGCTCAGGAGGCAGAGCGCATCCTTGGTAAGG
>JAZLJE010000084.1:0-5227 GCA_045617705.1 Ruminococcus sp. | reverse complement strand
ATCAAAAGATATAATTATCCCTTGGCGTTTACGGTTAGATTTTCCGAAAGGAACTAAAACTCTGCAGCCTATCTGTGCGTAATCTGCAAAATCTTCAGGAATACGGTAATCAAACAGTTTATCAAACGAGAATGTCGTATTTTCCACGGCTACCCGTGCAACGCAGAACATTTTATTCGTCCATTTCTAAGATATTATATTTGTGATTCTTAAAATCTTCGATAGCAAGCAAAACGGGTTTGTCTTCGATAACGAGTCCCTGGTCTTTGGAATCGTCTGCGATATCTCTTGCACGCTTTGCTACACCGATGACAAGTGCATAACGGCTCTCTTTGCCTTTCAGCATATCATCAATAGATGCTCTTTTCATAATCTTTCTCCTTACGATTATTTTTTATTAGAGATGATGGACAGAATTTCTTCTGATGCTCTGTCGCTGTCATCATTTAATACACAATAGTCAAAATATTTTTGGTACGGAAGTTCAAATTCGGCTTGTTTCAGCCTTTGTGAAATAACTTCATCAGACTCTGTACCGCGTTTTTTCAGCCTTCTTTTGAGTTCTTCCATAGACGGCGGCATCAAAAATATTGTTACACATTCGGGACACTTTTCTTTGACCTGCAAAAAACCTTTGATATCAATTTCAAGGATAACATCTATGCCTTTATCAAGCATATCAAAAACAGGTTTTTTCGGTGTGCCGTATCTGTGAGAGCAATATTCTGCGTGCTCTAAAAAGCCGTCTTCTTCTAACATTTTGTCAAATTCTTCGTCGGTGACGAAATAATAATGAACTCCGTCGATTTCGCCTTGTCGCGGGCTTCTTGTTGTTGCCGATACGGAAAGGCGAAGGTTTTTATCTTTTTCAAGAAGAGTTTTCATTATTGTCCCCTTGCCTACTCCCGATGCACCGGAATATACATATAAAGTTCCTTTACTCATTGTACGCCTCATCAATTCTCTGTGTAATGGTTTCGGGAGTTACCGCGGAAATAATAACATATCCGCTGTCGGTCATAATCACCGATTTGCACCTTCTGCCGAAAGTTGCATCAATCAGAGTTTGGTCTGCCTTACTCATCTGGACTATTCTCTTTATCGGTGCGGATTCGGGACTGACAACAGAAACGATTTTATCAATCGAAACGACATTTCCAAAACCTATATTTACAAATTTCATAATTACTCCATTACTCGATATTTTGTATCTGTTCTCTTATTTTTTCGATTTCCGCCTTGATTTCTACGACTTTGTGTGCAAGTTCGGAATCGGTTACTTTTGAGCCGATAGTATTGGCTTCTCTGTTCATTTCCTGAATGATGAAATCAAGTTTTCTGCCAATTGGTTCAGAACTCTCAAAGAAACTGCACATTTGATCAAAGTGGCTTCTCAAGCGAACTGTTTCTTCATCAACAGCAACTTTGTCAGCAAAGATAGCAGACTCTGTCAAAATTCTTTGCTCGTCAATATTGGAAGATGATAATATTTCCGTTAATTTCTGATAAAGTCTGTCTTGATATTCTTTAACGGTAATCGGGGAACGTTTTTCGATTTCCGATACAATAGACAAAATATGTTCGGCTCTTGACATAACATCGTTTTTGAGTTTTTCGCCTTCAATTTCTCTCATCGAAAGGAACTGTTCCAAAGCAGAGTCGAGAACTGTTTTTACACAATCAAAAACTTCTTCCTCTTTAAGCGGAGGTTTGTGAATTTGGAAGATATCGGAATATCTCATTATATTTGATACAGCAAGGTCGTTTTCGAGTCCGAATTCATCGGATAGCATATTTATTGCGTTTATATATCCTTTTGCAAGAGGTTTGTTCAAGGTTACTTCTACCTCTGTGTCTTCAGGCTCGGTTATTGAAACATAGACATCAACTTTGCCGCGGCTTACTCTTTCGTTGATATATTTTTTAAGTTTTTCTTCGAGGAAACTGTAGCCTCTTGAAGTTCTGCAGGAAAACTCAAAATATCTGTGGTTTACACTTTTTATCTCAACGATAATATCTCGTCCCATAACGGTATTTTCGCATCTGCCGAAACCCGTCATTGACATTGTCATAGATACCCCTTCTTTCACATTACATATAGATATATTATACCAATACCTAAATTATCTTACAATAGTTTTGTAACAAAACTGTAACTTATATTTTGATTTGCATTATCTGTTTTCTTGTGTTATAATCATCGAGAATAAACGAAAAGGAATGATTTTATGTCAGGACATAATAAATGGAGTACAATTAAACAGAAAAAAGGGAAAAACGATGCCGCAAGAGCAAAAGTCTTTACCAAAATCGGCAGAGAACTTATGGTTGCCATCAAAGAAGGCGGCAGCGCAGACCCTAATGTAAACTCAAAACTCAAGGACTGTATCGCAAAAGCAAAGGCTGCAAATGTTCCTAACGATAATATTGAAAGAATTATCAAAAAAGCCGCTAACGATAACGATGCCGCAAACTTTGAGGCTGTTACATACGAAGGCTATGGTCCATCCGGTGTTGCCGTTATCGTTGAAGCATTAACCGATAATCGTAACCGTACAGCAGGCGAAGTAAGGCACTACTTTGACAAGTTCGGCGGAAATATGGGTACTCCAGGATGTGTTGGATTTTTGTTTGAGAAAAAGGGCGTTCTTATCATCGAGCGTGAAGAACTCGACAAAGATGAAGATACCGTTATGGAAGATGCTCTCGAAGCAGGTGCTTCTGACTTTGAAGCAGATGAAGATATCTTTACTATTTACACCGAACCTGATGACTTTTCTGCAATAAGAGATGATTTGCAAAGCAAGGGATATGAATTTGCATCGGCAGAAATCGAGCAAGTTCCGAGTACATATACAAAACTTCCCGACCAAGAAACCTGCGAAAAAATGCAGAAAATGCTTGATATGTTTGACGATAACGAAGATATTCAAAATGTCTGGCATAACTGGGAAATGGAATAATCAGATAAACACAATGCACCCCAAAGTTTTCACTTTGAGGTGCATTTTTTATTTTTCATTATTTTCTTTTATCTGTTTTAGTATTGTGCTTTGTTTAATCATTTTTCCGTTATAGAAAATATAGTCATCTGTGTCTTTAAGTTTACTTACATCAATATCGGAAAAATCTTCGTAGTCTGTTTTATCTATCGGTTTACCGTCATTCTTTATTCTTTCGTCAATTTCTTCAAGCCTTTCGTCACGCTTGCTTATCATAGAAAACATTCCGTTATATATATAGAAATTAACTACATAAGTACAGGTAGCGGGAACTAAAAGTCCCCACAATGCACCGATAATAAACAGAAGTACAGTTACATTCGTGCAAAAAACGATAATCGTATAAAAAATTGCTGTGCTGATTAAAAGCGCTATTGTTGCAAAAAAATTGTTTTTTATCTCGCCAAATGACATCAACAAAGAATTTTTATAGATATACTTCAAATTGATATCAAAAGTAACCGTCATAAGCGGTATATAATAAAAAGAAAACAAAAGGAAAACAGCAATTAGTATTGTTATAAAAAGTGCGACATAGAATATCCAGGAAACGGATAACACGCTAATGTAAAAAGTTATCGCAAAATAACTCAATGCGCATATAAGATAAAGGATAAATCCGTGTAGCAAAAACAAAAGAAAATTGTTTCGGAGCGCTTCTATATACAAAGACCACACAGGGATAAAATCATCACCTCGTGCAATATCTCGTGTTACAAGTACAACACCCGAAAAGAAAGGATAGGCAAAAAATACGCCGATAAGTACAATCGGTACAACAGGAGCAGAAAAAATCAAATGCGAAATAAGAAATCCTAAAAACAATGCTGCCGCACTCGGTACTAAAAATATTATATTTATCAGCAGAATTTTCGGAAAATTCAAGAAATATCTTTCAAGTAATATTTCAAATCTTAACTTTTTTCTTTCCCCGTTCATACTTCCTCCAAAGTTATTCAAAAGTAAAACTGCCTGATATTAGCATCCAAAGAGTCATATCAAGTAACGAGGATGCTACGGTAAAAACAAATGCAACTAAACTTTTGATTAAATAATCCTTTATATAAATATTCAGATGAGGCTCTCTTTCACAACCTAAAAAACTAATTCTTAAATACCGCAACGAAAGATTGATAGACTCATCCGATAAAAACACAAGAGTAATCAAGAACAGTACTGCACCCGGTAACACGCACATTATAAAAAAGCCAATACCCGATAAAGCATATCTTCCTATTATATATGAAGCACAAAGTCCGACTCCAAAGCCTTTAAAGCCAAGAGATATCGGTACAAATAAAGTGCCGAAAATCGAAAATGCAAGCAAAAAAACTGATAATAAAAATAAAAAATCTGCGGTAAAGCAAGAACAGAAAACAGAAAAAGCAGACATATCTTTTCTTGCTGATAAATTTGTTAGAAATAGAAAATCAAATACTTTTCCTGTGTCAGTTTCAATGCTTTTTGATGATACAGCACCGAAAAAAACTCCTATAAATATAAAGAAAAATAAAAGTATTTTCAATATGTTTTTAGATAAAAAGTCCTTAATATCGCGACTGTGTCGAACAAATTTCGGTAAATGATGCCTGTGTCTTACAGTAAAAACAATGCCTTTCATAACATTCCTCCAAAGGATAATTATGCAAGGCTTGTTTTATTTATGTTTATTTTGAAAGTTCCTCTGCTCGTTTTGTGCAGGCATTCATTGCATCTATTACTGTATCGGTAAAATTGTTTTTATACAGAATATCAAGAGCCGCAAGGGTTGTACCGCCTTTTGAAGAAACACGATTGATAAGAGTGTCAATATCATCATCGGATTTTTCTATCATTTCTGCACTACCTTTGATAGATGCGGTGATAAGTTTTAATGCTGATTTTTCATCGATACCGCTGTTTTTAGCATACATCAGCATTGATTTTGCAAAAAGATAGATATACGCAGGAGACGAACCATTTACTGCGATAATCTCGTTCATCTTTGATTCAGGTATAATTTCGACAATACTCGAAAGAGAAAAAATCTTTTTTGCTACCAAAAATCTTTCGTCGTTCATATCATCTACGGCACACAAAGCAGTTGCACCGCATCCGATTACCATTGGTAAATTCGGCATTGCACGAAATACGGTAACGCCCTTTTTAAAGAATTTTTTGATATAGTCTGTTGAAATGCCTGCGGCAATGGATATAAGTGACTTTTCTTCTGTAACGCTTTCACT
>JAZLJE010000083.1:0-6337 GCA_045617705.1 Ruminococcus sp. | reverse complement strand
ATCAGAAAATTTCAGGCGTGCCCAGTCGAGAAAATCAAGACTACTCATTTCCATAGGGTTTTCGTTCATTATGTAAACCTCACTTTCTTTTTATAGAGCAATTATTCATCTATTGGGAGCCAGCCATCATTGGCTTTATATTCTTTAAGGCGGGCTTCCCATCTAATTTTTGCTTCTTTGCGTCTCCTGTACTCTTTGATTTGGTATTTTATTTCCCGGAAGGCATCGGGTATCCATAGGAAAAAGACGCATCCAAGAAAAACGCCGATACCGTAGCCAAGGATAAGAAAGCTAATATTCATTATGTAAACCTCACTTTCTTTTTAATTAAACAGTTTCAGTCATTCCCTTTATTGTTGCTTTGAGAATATTTATCTCTCGTTCGGTCAGACATTTCTCGCCCTCGTAATATTGCGTAGCGTTTACCCGTCTTGTTAAAAGGTCGATAGTCTGCAAAAGCAAATCTCTTTCTTTATATGTCATTATGTAAACCTCATTTTCTTTTATGGGGTGGGGCGATTACTCGCCCCACTCGGTTTTATCCCGTCTCTCTGGCGTAAACTTTGCGATAGGGGAAGCCTTTGGGCGTTCCGTCAAACTTCTTATGAAGTTTGAAAATTGCGGCAAGGATTTGAGCCTCAATTTCGCAGTCATCAAGTCCTCGGTGTTCCTCGGTGAAATTCATATTACCGGATACATACCGATAACCACATTCAGCGGAACACTTGACATTTCCATGGTCAGTTTCCCATCCATTCTCACGACACATTTTGATGTACTTCTTGCCATAAAGAACATCACAAGCGGCACACATAATGCAGAGCTTTTCAAGGTCGAACTTGCACCAGTTACGATTGTCGTAGAGCCATTCACAGGTATTAGCCATAGCCCGCAGGTCAAAATTGAGATTGTAAGCACACAGGGTTTTTATGCCGTATTTCTCAACGCACTTGTCGAATGCCGTAAGGATTTCAGCGAAGGGGACAACGACAATTTCATTATCGCTCAGGCGGTCAAGATAGCCTACGAACTTATCAGCATAATAAGCCGTTGCCATCATCGGCAGATTTGCGAATACTTCACGCACAAGAAAATGTTGACGCTCGTAAATGTTGCCGTCACGGTCAGAGATTACCCATCCCACATCGTAGGCGATTTGGTGGGGAATTTCTCCCGTGGTTTCGGTGTCAATCACCATATAAAATTTTCGATTTGCCATCTTTTTTGAACTCTCCTTTCAATCGTTCATAAGTTTTGGTCGGGGTGGCATCCCCTCTTGACATTGTTATTATAGCAGATTTTCCGCTATTTGTCAAGCCCTTTTTGAAGGTTCTTGAGACTTTTTTGGCGCCCTCGGCGCTTCCTCTCTCAACCTTGCAAGCATATTATACTATAGACCGCGTCGGAAGTCAATAGGCAAAATGCACAAATCGGGAAAAATTTTTCTTTGAAAATTTGTGCAAATTTCCTCTTGACAAACGGCGCTGGGTGTGTTATAATTTTTCGGCGCGCCCCGGGCGTTAGCGCGCCGCGCTTTTATACGCTAAAGTACTACTGCGCTAAAGTGCAAGAGTAAGAAATTCGCCGTGGGCGCATCTTTATGCACCCACGGCGAATATTATTCATTTTACTGTTAGACGATTGACGTTCCGTCATTCAGCGCCGATTCCGGCACAATTTCAAAACCGTGAAGAATGTCACTACCGAGGACGCAATCCGCTACTTCGTCGAAGCAAAATGGAGTAGTGGCGTTTTCGCTGACATTCCAGCGGTTAAAAGCGTCTTTTGCCATTCTCCATGCGTTATCACAATCCGGGTCGGTTCCGGGGGCGGGGTCATCATCGGAGTAAGCACGCATTAGCTGTGCGGCGGCATCATCGGGCATTTCAAAGCGGAAAGTACGGACAATACGAGTTTCAACAAAAGCCATTTTTATAATCTCCTTATTTTTTCATTTTGTGGGTGGGGCGGCTTTCGCCGCCCCGTAGGTTTAGCCGATAAAGTAGGCGGTATATTCCTTCTGGGCTTTCAGCCCCTTGCCATTAACAGTCTCACGGACAACCTTGCAGGACTGTGCACCGTCAATATACTTGACTGCATTGGCAACCTGAAGGGCAGTATAATCAGCGCCAACGGCGGTGGAGATTTCGGAAGCGGTCATCGGTGTGGAATTCAGTACCTTGCGAATGGCGTCAGCCTTCGCCATAGTTTCAGCGGAAGCACCCTTCGGAGCCTTCGTGGACTTGTGCGTTGCGTTATACTCAGCCTTCTTTGCCTGTGCGGTCAGAAGGTCAGAAGCCTTTGCGGACAGCTTGGCGGCGAGTTCCGCCGTGAGTTCGATTTCGCCATTGGCGAGGGCAATAACATCGGATGCAAAAGCGGCGTAGGTGTACTTAGAAGTAGCAGTAGACATAATTTTTTCTCCTTTTTAAGTATAAGATAATTTTTTGTTGCAGACTTAACTTCTCGGATTACTCAGTACAATTCTGTAATGTGTTTCCCCGATGGTAAAATCCAAATCACGAAAGTTCTGCTTTTCTCTCGGCTGGACTGTCGCACCCTGCGACTGGATGTAGCTGACAATGCCGTTATACAGGTCTTGCTTGCTCTGCGGGTACTTTTTGTTATAGCCCCCTGGCTTGCAAGTTCTTGCGGCTCGGCGTACTTCGTGGCTTGCCTTAATTTGCTCATCCGTTAGCAAGTATCTGTCTAAATTGACATTTTGGTCAATTAGAAAATCATACTGTCTTTCAGTCAAACGACCTACAGCTTCCTCTGGCGGTATGCCTTCGGCTATCCACTTTTCGACTTTGCCCGTGAGTACCTGTACAAGTTCAGCTTTTGACAGCTTCTTGACTTGTTGGCTCGTTTTTTGTCTCACCTCACTTTCTGTATTTATTATAGCACTTTTCGCTTGACTTGTCAAGCATTTTTTTGAAGGTTTTTGAGATTTTTTTCGGACTGCCACTCTCGCCGTTTCCGTTTTCTCTCTCAACCTTGCAAGCATATTGTACCACAGACCGCGCCGAAAGTCAATAGGCAAAATGCACAAATCGGGAGATTTTCAAAGAGAAATTTTTGTGCAAATTCCCTCTTGACAAACGGCGCTGGATGTGATACAATTTTGCGCACCGCCTCGGGCGTAGGCGGTGCGTCCGGGAATGGGCTGGATTAGTATTCATCCAGCCCGCTGGCTTCAGCTTCCTCTTCGGTTATCTCGCCGTAGCACTTGCATTTGCCGAAGTTGCCATAAGCGATTTTCTTCGCCTCGTCATAGCTGTTCGCGCCGACGATGAACTCTTCGCCTTCATTGTCGCTGCCGAGTGCTGTGCATTCAAACAGAAAATGTTTCATTGTTTTGTTCTCCCTTCCTTTACTGTACTTGTATTGTACCATAGAAAAGGGGCTTTGTCAACCCCTTTTCAGAAATTTTTTAATTTTCTTTTTTTGTCCATTCCACTTCAAGCCTGTCCCACTCATTGTCAAGCACTTCTTTTGTGTAACCTTCAATTTCATAAGTGCTCTTGATGTACTTAAATAAATCCCACTTGTAAACATTGGCAAAACGATAATCTTTCTTGTTGCGCCTAACTGCCTTGCGGTAAGAGAAGCCATAGCCATTGTTGAACAGATAAAAGCCGTTCTCCGTCTTACTACAGAGGATAGGCAAATATTTGTCACAAAAAGCTTTTGCTTGCTCATCGTTCCATATATTCAGCTTTGCATTGTGCTTTTGGATTTTTTCGGTAATGAGTTCTGCAAGATAGATAGGGAATAGCACCACACGCAAGATAGACAGGCGATTTTTCTTCCACCATTCTTTTACCATATTGGTCTTGTGAGCATCGTTGAAAGCATTTTCAAAATTAGTCATTGTATTTATCTCCTTCCTTTATTGTACTTGTATTGTATCACACAAAGGGGGATTTGTCACCCCCTTGTGAATTTTTTTTAGAGATTTTTACTCTCATAAGCGGAAATTTTTCCGTCCAGTCGCTTGCATAGTCTGTTTACATAATCGGATTGTTCACAGGTATCGCAGTAGCAGTTGAACATCGTCCACTCTCCAACGGGGATATAATTACAGGGGATGCCATGCGCTTCAATTTCTTCCTTGATGGCTTCACTAACAAAGCCCTTTGGGATTGCCATTTCAATTTTCCACATTTTGACAGGCTTCTTTTTCTTTTCCCAGAACTTAACAACGAACACACCGACAAGGTTACACCCGAAAGTCACAGCGCATTTTACCAACAGCGGAAAATCCGCAACCGTGTAAATCATAACCACATTGTAGAACGCAAAGTAAGCCGCATTTACAACAGCCGCAACCGTGGGACTTTCTGTTTTGACGGTCACAAGTGACCGAGCAGTTGAGCCGATAACATTCACAAGGGACAGAATAGCAAAGATGATGATGATTTTCATAGAAGTACCTTCTTTTTTTTGTATTCGGCAGGTTATTTCCTTACCGTGACTATATTCTATCACATATCTTTTTATTTGTCAAGTAGAAAGTTTATTGATTTTATAGAATATTTATTCATTTTCCCATTTGCATAAATATACAGCCGATTGCATAAAAATTCATTTGCGCGTCGCCTTGGGCGTAGGCGACGCGCCGGGCTTTTGCACGCTAAAGTGTTAAAACGCTAAAGTATTTGAATAAAAAAATACGCCGGATTTTTATTCATCCGGCGCGTTTTTTATTCGTTAGTCTTCTGCTTCCTCTACGGAGTCAATTTCAAGAACATGGGCGGGAAGCACCTTGCCCTCATCAATAAATCTCCAAAAAATGTTTGTTGCTTCATCGGGAGTCTCGGCTTCAATTTCACAATAGGCGGAGTAATCAACAAAAAACTTTTTCATTATCATTGCCTTCCTTTTTTAATTATTTTATAGATTTGTCAAGGGGTTTTCAGAGTTTTTTTTCGCTTTCCGTTGTCTTTCAAAGTGGCGCCCCTTCTACGCAGAACCTGTTCCGCTCCCCCTGACATTATGGATTATAGCATATTTTTATAGATTTGTCAAGGGGTTTAATAAAAAAAATTGATAAAAAATAAAATTTAATTTTTTGCGTGCATTTGTTTTATCATTCACTTAAAAAAAAGAGGCGGTATATACCGCCTCATAAATTATTTGATTTTTTCGATGCTAAAATAGGAGGGGTCTTGCACCCAGATTTTCTTTTGAGTTCCGGGGATAACTTTGCCGTTTGAATCAAGTTCAATAACAGTTGCTTTTCTGCACTCTCCCTTTTGAAAAACAATGCGCTCGTGCGTGCCGAAATACTTGTTGGTGGTGGGAACATTAACTTCGGGGACTCTCTCGCCATACCGCCAAGCGCTATTGGAGTAACGGCTGCATCCGTTAGCCATAGCTTTCAGATTATAGTAAATTTCCTTTACGCTAATGCTGGAAGTGCAAAAAGATTTGATTTCTTCCGGGGTCATAGGACGGTTCATAGTACGCAGGACATTGAGCATCTGGTTCATTGCTTCATGTTCCTCTGCAACGGCTTGACACATGATATTTCTATACTGTGCATAAGCCTCGCTACGGGTCTTTTCCTTGTGGCTGGTAATAGACATAAGTTTTGTTCTCCTTTCAGAACATCTTTTTTGTATTCGGCAGGTTATTTCCTTACCGTGACTATATTCTATCACATATCTTTTTATTTGTCAAGTAGAAAGTTTATTGATTTTATAGAATATTTATTCGTTAATGCAAATGGATAAATATACAGCCGATTGCATAAAAATTCATTTGCGCGTCGCCTTGGGCGTAGGCGACGCGCCGGGCTTTTGCACGCTAAAGTATTTGAATAAAAAAATACGCCGGATTTTTATTCATCCGGCGCGTTTTTATTCACAGCTTGAGGCTTTTACTCCTCATCTCCTCGGTCATTTTCTTATTTCCTAAACATTGCCTTTATCATCTGCCCTGCAAGTTCAGGATGTGGAACACGCTCGCCATAGTCGTAGTTTTTAAGTTCTTCGATATTCCCATCATGGGCATACTCAAGCATCCACAAACATGAGACATAAGCCATCCGTGCGGAATGATCACGCCCGCTGTTAGGGTGTGCCCGTCCTGCGATAAGTTCATGCAGGTATTGGTACATTTCTTCAGTCATTATATAAGTCTCCTTTCTTATTCATCGTCATCCTTTTCCATACAGTCGAAGAAATATTCACATTCTCGACAATCAAAACAAGCAGGAATATCTTCGTTTAAGTCGCAAAGGGGGTCATCAATAAGTCTATATTTTTTTTCATTATCTATCATTTATAAGCCTCCTTTTCTTGTCCGCTCTGCTCAGTTGAGCAGAGCGGTC
>JAZLJE010000082.1:0-6771 GCA_045617705.1 Ruminococcus sp. | reverse complement strand
ATCGGTCTTGATAACATTCACGCCTTATTTCATACACAAAACTGCACTTGCGAGTGCAAGTTCTTTTTTGTTATAGCATTTTATACCGAAAGAAACGCCTGTTTTTTCAGAAATTTCCGCAACAAAATCGGCAAAGTCATCGGGGAAAACTTCGCACGCGCTGTCGCAAAGGGTTACGGAAGTTGCACCTGCTTTTACTGCGGTATTTACGACAGTAATGAGGAAGTCTTTCTCTGCTCTCGTTGCATCAGTTGCACAAAGTTCAACATCATCACAATGAGATTTTGCAAGGCCCACACATTCTTCGATAAATGTGAGCATTTTCGCCGGTTTTTTCTGGCAGAAATACTCCATATTCACAGCAGAAACAGGAAGTTCTATTCTTATTCTCGGATGCTCGGCATTCTGTAAAGCCAAAGCGGCATTTTCGATGCTCTTTAGACTTTGCGCCTTTACAGAAATTACACAATCTTTGACAAAAGAAGAAACAGTTTTGATAAACAACACTTCGGTATTTACATCATTTATTTCATCAAGTTCAATGGTGTCAACGCCGATTTCCTGCAAAAGCCTGCAAATTTCAAGATTAGCCTTGAAGCCGAGACCTTTTCTTTCGTTGGATAATGTTGTGTCGTGAATCTGAATTTTTCTCACATTTATCTCTCCTTTGTGATATGTTTTATTCTAATATGGAATTATAATTTGTGTTTTGCTTCGCCCGTAGTAATTTCAAGGCTTCGCACCTCGGCACTTTGGTTGATATCATGCCTCGTTGTGCTACGCTGTTCTTGAAATAACTCCTGCTCTCGTGAATTCCTACACAGACTTTTAGTCTGTTTCGGTATTCATGGCTCGCCCGTAGTAATTTCAAGGCTTCGCACCTCGGCACTAAAAAATAAATCCCTGAGGAAAAATCCTCAGGGACGAAAGTATCGCGGTACCACCCTGTTTACCGCACAAAGCGGTCAACTCTAAACTCAAAAAAGTTTTTGTCATGATAACGGGACAAGCCGTAGTCGCTTACTTTGTTCGGCGACTCTGCTCGGGAATGAGGCTTCGTCATTGATTCATACTGCACTTTCAGCAAACGGCAGTTCTCTTTGATGAAGAGCAAATCGGAATAATTCCGTCAAAGCATTTGAACAGGGTAATTTTATCACAATAATCTTTGATTGTCAAGAATCAGATAAGATATGTCCAGCCGTACTCGTCTTCGATAGTACCTCTTTGAATACCGCAGAGAGTATCGTACAATCGCTGTGAAACTTCACCAATCTTGCCATCATTGATAACAAATGATTTTCCTGTATAAGAAAGTTCACCGATAGGAGAAATAACGGCGGCTGTTCCGCAACCCCATGCTTCTTCGAGAGTATTGTTTTTCATAGCGTCGTAAAGTTCGCCGATGCTGAGTCTTCTTTCAACTACCTTGTAGCCCCAGTTTTTGAGAAGTTCGATACAAGATTTTCTTGTAATACCGGGCAAGATAGAACCTGAAAGCATAGGAGTAATGATTTCGCCGTTGATTTTGAACATAACATTCATAGCACCGACTTCTTCGATATACTCACGCTCAACGCCGTCGAGCCAAAGAACCTGTGAAAAACCCTTTTCTTCTGCTTTGTGACCTGCACGGTTGGAAGCGGCATAGTTACCACCGCATTTTGCATAACCTGTACCACCTCTTACGGCACGGACATCTTCGCTTTCAATCATAATTCTAACAGGATTGATGCCCTCTTTATAATATGCGCCTGACGGAGATGCTATGATAACAAACAAGTTGTGGTTTGGAGCGTGAACGCCCAAAGTTTCGTCGTTACCGAACATAAACGGACGAAGATAAAGTGATGTACCTTCTTCAGAAGGTGTCCAGTCCTGCTCAAGTTCAACAAATGTTGTAAGTGCCTGCAAGGCAACTTTCTCGGGGAGTTTCGGCATACAAAGACGCTCTGCGGAATTGTTCATACGACGGATATTTTCCATAGGTCTGAAAAGTTGAACTTTGCCGTCTTCTCTTCTGTACGCTTTGAGTCCCTCAAAAATCTCTGCGCCATAGTGCAAAGCGGTTGTTGCGGGATGAAGTGAAAGATTGTGGAACGGCTCTATACGAGCATTGTGCCAGCCTTTGCTGACAGAATA
Source organism: Ruminococcus sp. (assembly GCA_045617705.1). GTDB lineage: Bacteria > Bacillota > Clostridia > Oscillospirales > Acutalibacteraceae > Ruminococcoides. Next base: position 4,629 of record JAZLJE010000082.1, on the reverse strand, counting down.
CTCCATAATAAACATGTGGTCTGTAAAAATATTACCGAAACCGAGTTCGCCTGTGGGTTTTTGTTTAGGATTAGCAGTTTTTGTGATTTTGATATCCATAGTATTACTCCTTTGTATACTCTGCACCTAATTTGAGTGCATTTTTATTTACATCGAGCATATCGGCGTGTTTAGCGGAAATAACTTTCGAGAGAGCAGCGTCAACGCTTTCGTCGGTAAACTCATCGAAAACAGACATAATCTTTCCGACAATAATCATATTGGCAAGGTTGCCGAGTTTGTTGTCGCTTGCAAGACGGGTTGCGGGGATATAGTAAACTGTTACATCGTCACGATTTACTTTGCGTTCGATTAAAGTTGAATCAACAAAGATAACTCCGCCGGGCTTTACGCTTTGTTCGTATCTGTCAAGTGACGGAAGATTCATAGCGACTAAAACATCGGGATTTGATACAATCGGAGAACCAACCGGAATATCGGAAACGATGACCGAACAACTTGCAGTACCTCCACGCATTTCGGGGCCGTAAGACGGAAGCCAACTTACCTGTTTATCTTCGATAAGACCTTTATAGGACAAAAACTTTCCTGCAAAAAGGATACCCTGTCCGCCAAAGCCTGAAAACAAAAATTCTCTTGTACTCATTATGCTTCCTCCTTTTTCGCACTACGGTCTTTATAAACGCCCAAAGGATAATAAGGAATCATTTTCTCATCTATCCATTCGAGAGCCTTTTTCGGTGACATACCCCAGTTTGTCGGGCAGGAAGAAATAACCTCGACAAGTGAGAAGCCTTTGCCGTCTATTTGATTTTGGAAAGCCTTTTTGATGGCTTTCTTTGCATTTCGTACATTCTTTACATTATTTACGGTTACGCGCTCAAGATATTCTGCACCGTCTATCTGTGAGAGCATCTCGCAGACTTTTATCGGATAACCGCAATGGTTTACATCACGACCGTAAGGAGAAGTCTGGGTTACCTGACCGGGCAAAGATGTCGGAGCCATCTGTCCGCCTGTCATACCGTAGATTGCATTGTTGATAAAGATAACGGTGATATTCTCGTTTCTTGCTGCGGCGTGGACTGTTTCAGCCATACCGATGGATGCAAGGTCGCCGTCGCCCTGATATGTGAAAACGATGTGGTTTTCGGGGTCACTTCGCTTTACGCCTGTTGCAACTGCGGGAGCACGACCGTGAGCCGCCTCAATCATATCACAGTTGAAATAATCATAAGCCATAACGGAACAACCAACAGGAGCAATGCCTATTGTTTTTCCCTCGATACCGAGTTCATCTATAACCTCGGCTACAAGTCTGTGTACGATACCGTGTGTGCATCCCGGACAATAATGAAGCGGGACATCAATCAATGCATGAGGTCTGTCAAATACTACCATCAGTTTTCACCTGCCTTTACTTTTTCTATCATATCCATAACCATCTTGGGATCGGGAATCATACCGCCTGCACGGTTGCAAAGATATACGGGAACTTTGCAATCGGTGGAGAGTTTGATATCCTCTATCATCTGTCCCATTGAAAGTTCAACGGAAATAAACGCTTTTGCGTGAGTAGCCGCTTTAGCAAAAGGAGCCTTCGGGAACGGCCACAAGGTTATCGGGCGGATAAGTCCGACTTTGATGCCTTTGCTTCTTGCTTCGTTTACTGCGTTCTTTGAAACACGGGAAGCAATACCGAATGCACAAAGGATAATGTCTGCATCTTCGGTCATATATTCTTCATAACGGCATTCGTTTTCTTCAATCTTTTTATATTTCTCGTAACGGGCAAAGTTGAATTTTTCGAGTTCTTCGGGAACGAGTGACAAAGAGTTTGTGATATTATGCTCTCTTGCCATTTTTGTTCCTGTTGTTGCCCAAGGTTTTTCGGGCATCGGCTTTAAATCAAAGTCGAGGGATACAGGCTCCATCATCTGACCGATTGTACCATCGGCAAGAATCATCGATGTAATGCCGTATTCATCGGCAAGTTCAAAACCTTTTACTGTGAGTTCTGCCATTTCCTGAACTGATGCGGGTGCCAAAACTATCATGTGATAGTCACCGTGACCGCCGCCGCGAGTTGACTGGAAATAGTCAGACTGGCTCGGCTGAATACCGCCAAGACCGGGACCGCCGCGCTGAACATTTACTACAAGTGCGGGCAAGTCACAGCCTGCCATATAGGAAAGTCCTTCACCTTTTAAGGATATTCCCGGTGATGAAGACGATGTCATTACTCTTTTGCCTGTTGAAGATACGCCGTAGACCATATTAATTGCTGCTATCTCGGACTCAGCCTGCAAAAATGTTCCGCCGATTTTCGGCATTTTCTTTGCCATATATGCGGCAATTTCAGTCTGAGGTGTGATAGGATAGCCGAAATAATGTCTGCAACCGGCAACTATAGCGGCTTCGGCAATAGCCTCGTTGCCTTTCATCAAAACTTTTTCGCTCATATTACCCCTACCTTTCAACCTTAATGATACAATCCGGACACATCATAGCGCAGGATGCACAGCCGATGCATGCTTCTTCATCGGTAAGTTCTGCAGGGTGATGTCCCTTTTTGTTGATTTTTTCCTGATTGAGTGTGAGAATACCTTTCGGGCAGGCATCGACACACAAACCGCAACCTTTGCAGTTGTCGGTTTTAAACGTAAGTTTTGCCATATACAAGTCCCCCTTGATTATATAATCTTCGCCTGTAAATTGAGGCTGAAAAGATTGCTGATTTTATTTTTTAAGGCATCGTACAATCCTAATTCTACACTAGTCATCACGATAGGTAAAGAGGAAAGTTTAGACACCTCTTGTGCATATTCTAACGAATTGAGTACATCTTCTGCAGTTGTTTCCGCACCCAGATTGGAATTATTGATAATTCCGGTGAAAGGAATTTTTGATGCAAATTCAATTTCGTTTTTTATTTCCAAAGTGCTTTGTGCATCACGCGTCAACGGTCTGTACTTATTTATGACCATAAGCATTTCGTAGTCGTTTTCTTCGATGATTTTCTCGGAGAGTCTGCCCAGTGCCAAAGCACCTCGGTCATCACCGCCGATATCGAGAATAATCGAAAGGCTTTTGTCATCGGTGATACTGTATAAATCCGACGGCATCGACGGTAAATCGACATTACTCGAAGCAAAGTCGGAACAGATAAGACGAATACCGCTTTCACGAAATTCTTTTTCGCTGTCTTTTGTTCGAAAATAGGGATTTACTATATCGAGGTCGGCAACAGCGACTTTTTCTCTTTGCTTTCGTAATTCAAAAGCCATATTCACCGCTATGTTGGTTTTACCGGAGCCGTAGTGACCGCAAAGCAAGGTCAAACGCTTGTAGTTCATAACATCCTCCGAAATCAAAGAAGATTTCTTTGAATTTTTCCGCTTACTGTTTTCGGCAAAGAGTCTCTAAACTCTACAATACGCGGATATTTGTATGGTGCAGTATGTTCTTTGACATAGTTTTGAATTTCTTTTTTCAGTTCTTCTGTCGGCTCTGTACCGTTTACCAAAACTATGCTCGCTTTTACTACCTGTCCTCTGACTTCATCGGGAGCGGCAGAAACGCCACATTCGAGAACATAGGGCAATTCCATAATTACCGACTCAATTTCGAAAGGTCCTATGCGATAGCCGGATGACTTGATAACATCGTCTTTTCTGCCGACATACCAGTAATAGCCTTCTTCATCACGCCACGCAAGGTCGCCTGTGTGGTAGTAGTTACCTTCCCAAGTGTTACGGGTGCTTTCTTCATCGTTATAGTAGTAAACCGCAAGTCCGCAGGGAGTGCCGTTTGATATATCAATAACTATTTCCCCTGTTTCACCGTCGGGGACAGAATTTCCTTCTTTGTCGATAAGGTCAACTTTGTATATCGGGGCGGGCTTGCCCATTGAGCCTAACTTATGCGGTGAACCTATCATATTACCGATTAACATTGTGCTTTCGCTCTGTCCGAAACCTTCGATAATTTGCAGTCCTGTTGCTTTTTCAAATTGTCTGTAAACTTCTGGGTTTAAGGCTTCGCCGGCAGTTGTCATGTGTTTTACTGATGAGAAATCGTATTTTGAGATATCCTGCTTTATCATCATTCGAAGCATAGTAGGCGGTGCACAGAACGAAGTAATATTGTACTTTGCAAACATCGGCAAAATATCGGCGGCATCAAAACGGTCAAAGTCATAGACAAATGTTGCCGCTTCGCAAAGCCATTGCCCGTAGAGTTTGCCCCACATCGCCTTTGCCCAACCTGTGTCGGAAATTGTAAAGTGAAGTCCTTCCGGGTCTACCGTATGCCAATATTTTGCTGTATGGAAATGTCCGAGAGGATATTTATATGTATGTGCGGCAATCTTCGGATATCCCGACGTGCCTGATGTAAAGTACATCAGCATAATATCGTTGCCGCCGGGAGCGCCATCTGTTCTTTCGTAATGGCTTGAATAGAGAGTATATTCTTCGTTGAAATTACGCCAGCCCTCACGCTCGCCGTTAACAATAATCTTTGTTTTCAAATTCGAATATTTCTTTGCCGCTACATCAATCTGTTCTGCTGTGTCACCGTCTGCTGTACAGATAATAGCAGATACGCCTGCTGACTCAAAACGGTATT
>JAZLJE010000081.1:0-8708 GCA_045617705.1 Ruminococcus sp. | reverse complement strand
CTTCGGGATATATTTCCAAGATAGATACGTTTAATGCTTCGCATACCTATTCAATAAATCCCGATGGTACATCTTTTAACGTAAACTTATTACTTAATAAGGCGGTACTTATATCAAGCATTCTCGCTAAATCGGCTTGTTTCTTGCCCTGTTTGGCGAGTATTATACTTATTCTTTGTTTTAATTCAGTTCCTGTCATAATCAAATAATCGTTTAATTATAAATGTAAAATAATGTTAAATACTTAATGATTATTTTGCAGTATTAAATCATCATTATATATTTGCATTGTTCAAACGAACAAACAACAAACTTTTCAAATAAAAAGTAAAGGCAAATATAAAGTAAATAGTTTAATCAACAAATAAAATTGAAGAAAATGAAAACGTACAAGATTATAAGCGAAAGCAATGGCGAGAAGAACGAGGTTTACACTTCAACACGCAAAAGAGATATTGAAAGTTTCTTCAATAATTTAAGAAAGAGATTTGAAAAAGGAACATCTGTTATATATCACAATATGGGGTGGTTCTCAACGGAGTTCGTAGGAACATTTCAAGTTTTCACAACTGACTACTATATCGTAAAAGAATAATAACCACAGGGCAGGGGCAACCCTGCCATAAATAAACATAACAATGAAAACAACATTGGATTACTTAAAGGAGTTGCAGGCATTGCTGATTGTTGCACTCGAAAAACACTTGTACAGATTTGTTATAGAAATAGGACACATTAACGATGGCAATTACGATATGACAATTTGGATTTACGTCCGCAAGACAAAGCGAAGCAAGCAACATCACCTCACAATCTATTCTTTCCGTGATGAGAGAGAAAACGATGCAACAATCAACGAGATTAAGAAACTTTTGAAATGATAAACAGAGCAGGGGCAACCCTGCCACCTTAAACAATAATAATATGGCAATTTCAACATCTAATTACGGAACTTATCCTGTTGGCGCAGAGTTTTGCACAAATGCTCCTTGGAACGAGGAAGAACCCGAAATAATAACATTAAAGGTCAAGGCTTGGGAAAGAGCAATAAACAAGCGAACAGGCAATGAGGTTGAAAGGGAGTTTACCTGTAAGGTTGAGGTAAGCGAATACTACGAAGAAGAGGATATAATTGAAGCAATCAAGGAGAACGTAAGGTTGCTATCCGATAGGAACTATATGGTGCTTGATGACATAGGAATTAACGATGCGTGGAGGGTATAACGATGAAAAAGGAAACGATGATAAGAGCATACCGCCTATGGTGGCGGTTGCTCAACAAAGCAGACAGATACGCAAACGGAGTGACAATCGCACTCACAGTAATAGTAGGAATAATTTACAATTTAATATAACTAAAAAAATGACACTGATTACAGAAAGAAGAAAGAAGCAGAACGAGATTGACGCAAAAATTGCATCACTCTTTGACAAGTTGAAAAGCGAGAACCCACAGGCAAGCAATAGCCTTATTCAAAAGGAGATTGCAAAGCGAATGGAACGAACACCACAGGCAATTTACAACAGGTTGCGATTGCTTGGTAAACTACAACCGATGCAATGAACATAGTAAACGATATTCCCGACGTCAAGGACACGGCACGTTACACAATCGCACAGGCTTCCGCATTGCTTGGTATTAACAGAAGCACCCTGTACAGGCGCATCAAAAAACCAACAAGAGGACAACGAATAAAGACAATCATCAGCCGATTGGATGGTAAGCCAAAGATAGAAGGGAAAGAAATTAAGCGAATTTGGTACGCATACGTTTAACAAATTAAAATCAAAAACAATGGCAGAAACAAAACAAACAGGAATAGTTAGTTACACCGCAGGTGGCGAAACTATCAACTTAACAAAGGAAATGGTCGCAAAGCAACTCGTTAAGGGCAACACGGCTGCGACTGACAAAGAGATAATCAACTTTATGTGTTTGTGCAAGTACAACCACTTGAACCCATTTTTGAACGAAGCATACTTGGTTAAGTTCGGTGGCGATGCACAGATGATTACAAGCAAGGAAGCATACTTTAAGAGAGCCGAAGCCGAACCTGCATACGATGGTATAGAAGCAGGTGTAATCGTGCAGACCGAAAAGGGCGAAATCAAGGAATACGAAGGTTGCTTTTACGCAGGCAAGGAGATACTTGTAGGCGGTTGGGCAAAGGTTTATCGTAAGGATAGGAAAGTACCTGTAACGGCAAAGGTTCGCCTTGATGAATTTGACAAAGGAAATTCAATATGGAAAGAAAAGAAAGGCACGATGATTGCGAAGATTGCAAAGGTACAGGCATTGCGTGAGGCTTTTCCATCAAAACTTGGCGCATTGTACACACAGGAGGAAGCCGTTGGGCTTAACCTTGTAAACGAAGAAACAGGCGAGGTCAACGAACAGAAGCCAACGAACGATGCGACAGAACAGGTATTGCAGAAAGCGAAACGTGCAACGGCAAAGGCTGAAAAGGTCGCACAGGTAGTTGAGGAAGCCGAGATAGTAGAAGATACAATAACAGAACCTAACAACGAGTAACGATGAGCAATTACACTATAATCAAGCCAAAAGACAGAAAGGAATGGTTGAAGCATCGCAGTAGCGGTATCGGTTCAAGTGAAATCGGAACAATCTTCGGGTTGAACCCATTTGAAACACCATTGCAGTTGTGGCGCAGAAAACTTGGACTGACTGCACCTGTTGAAGAAAACGAAGCAATGCTGATGGGGCATTTGTTAGAGGATGCAGTAGCACAACGATACGCAGTAGAAACAGGCGCACAGGTCATTAACGCATCGCAGGGCGATTGGCTGATAGTCAACAACGATAAACCTTACTTGCGAGTTTCGCCCGATAGAGTGTTTTGGGCTGATGGCGATAAGCACAACGAAGCAAACAAGCGCATCCTTGAGTGCAAGACAACGGCAAAGCAGATAGATGCAGAGGACTTGCCACCTTATTGGGTACTGCAACTTACCTATCAGTTAGGTGTAGGCGAATACTACGCAGGTGGTGCATTGGCTTGGTTGCATAACGGCAGACAATTCGGAAGCAAGGAGATACGTTACAACCCCGATTTGTACGCAATGATTGTTGACAAAGTGGATGAGTTTTACAACAAAAACATTTTGGAACGCATAGAACCACAACCTATCAACGTTGCAGACCTGTTGATTAAGCACCCTGTAAGCAATAGTGCAAAGGTCATTGCAAGTGCAGAGGTACAGGATGCTTGCAAACGACTTGCAGAACTAAAGGCGCAGGCAAAGGAACTTGAAACACAGGCAGGCGAATGCGAGGAACTAATCAAAATGGCAATGGGCGAGAATGACACTCTAATAAGCGAACAAGGCATAACTCTTGCAACGTGGAGAAGCGCAAAGCCATCGCAGAAGTTTGATGCAAAGGCTTTCAAGTCCGAAAACCCCGAACTTGCTGAAAAGTACACAACCGAGGTGCCAGGTACACGCAGGTTTTTAATCAAGTAAATTTCGCTACCTAAACATAACAAAGGGCAAGCCGTTGGATGATGCGTGGTTGCTCAATGCTGAACGGCTACCCTTTTTAACAACGAAAAGAACAATGGATAATCACTATTTTACGCACGATTTCTACGCACGGATGGACTTGAAACTGCAAAAGGTTTTGATGAAGCAGGGCGCAACAGGCATAGGCTTGTATTGGTGCATCGTAGAAATGCTATACGAAGAAAATGGCTACCTGCCTATTGCAGACATTGAAAGCATTGCATTTTCGGTTCGTGTTGATGTTGAAACAACAAAGTCACTTATATATGATTTCGGTTTGTTTGAACACGATGAAAATCGCTTTTGGAGCGCATCAGCATTGGAGCGCATAGCAATGCGGAAAACAATATCCGAACGCAGGTCACTTGCAGGTAAAAAAGGCAATGAAAAACGATGGGGAAAATCGCAAACGGATAGCAATGCTATCGCAAACGTATCGCAAACGTATCGCAATTCATCGCAAGAAAAGAAAATAAAAGAAAAGAAAAGTAAAGAAAAGGAGTTTACTATACAAGAATGTATAGCAAACAATGATATAGAAAAAAAAAATAAAAGGGATTTTTTGTTTGATGAAAATCACGAAGCCAATATGCAACAGGCTTACGAATGGGCAATCAGCAAGAATTTGCCTGCAACAAAAAAAGATATATCTGCGTGGTACGCATACAACCAACAAGTCGGTTGGGTAACAAAAGCAGGAACTGCGATAAAAGATAAAAAGGCAAGTTTGCGATGTTATCTTAACGCACAAAAAAGGAAGCCTGTAAACGTAAAACAACAGGAGCAGGCAGAAGCCGAAAAGGTACGCAGACAGGAACAGGCGAAGATGCAACAGGAACAAGCAGAAAGGGAAGCAAATGCAGTCGTAGGAACTGATTACAAGGAACTGCGAAAAAGGCTTTCGATTTTCGGTAAAAACTAAAAAACGCATTTTTAGGCGATTTAAGCACACTAATTAGTGTAAGGTGTAAAAATGTACATCGAACATAAGAAAGTGGCACAGAACGCAAAAGAAACGTATTAGAAACGATTTTAATAAACTAATTAGAGTAAGTTATATATGACAAACAAAGAAATCAAAACAAAACTGAATGCCGTAATCAATAACAACGGCAAGTGCGACAAAGAGGTAATAAGCCACATTGCAGGCTATGTTGATAAAGATGACAGTATCGCAGTCAATGCAGAGGGCGATGTAAAGAACATCCTGTTCTATGTCGGCACGCAGAAATACACCGATATGCTTGAAGCCTGCATAAACATCGCATTAAGCAATAAACAAAAACTTGCAATGTTCTGCGAAGCGGTTAGACAGGCTAACGAGTGGGCTAAATCACAAAGGTAGCAGAGCATTTCAACAATAAACAATCAAAAAAAAACTAATAACCTAAAAAAAGAAAATCACGATGAAAGAAACACAGGAAAGTCGTTATTACGCTATTATGCGAGAGTACCAAAAGAACCCTGCTAATTTCAGCCTAAAGGCAGAGTGCTTGAAACGGCACATATCAACACCAAAGGAAGCGATATTCGTTGCCTATGTACCAACAGAGCGAGAAGCAACGATGCAGGATGCAATCGCCCTTAAAAAGGCACTAAAGGCAAGAAGATACGAACAGGAACAATCGCTGATGCAGATGCGCACGAAGAAAGTGAACATCACGATGCACAACGCAGTCAAGGTTGAGGAGCCTGTGCAACCGCAACTCCGCACAAACGCATCGTACTTAACGACCGAGGAACTGATAAGCGAATTACTCAATCGTGGTTTACAGGTTACTTTATCAAGATTACACTAAAAACTAACAACAATGGGAAAAGCAATGATACTATTACAGGAGTGGCTAAAGACACTTAAAGAAAACGCACGCATCAAGCGAGTTCAGAACATTGAGGCAGAAGCCTATGAACGTGTGCAGTTGAAAGAATACGCAGGTAAGGTTTACATAGCAATAAACAACATCGCATACATACCTGTTGAGGACATTAAAGGCAATGCCTGCGAACTGATTATTAAGGCAAGACAAACGTACATAGAGCAATGTGGCAGAGAATAACTGATGTGTTGCCCGACTTTGAAGAAATCGTGCTTGTGGCTGATAGCCGTTACATAACGAGCAATGGCAAGCCACTTGTACGATTGAACCAAAGGACGTGGGATGCGAACATTAAGCGAACAGAGAATGAGTTTATTGACACAGGCGATGGGTTTAAGGTTGATTATTGGATGCCCATCCCGAAATTAAGAATAGCAGAATGAATGAAGATATACGGAAGCACCTCAACGAAGCATTCAAGGCTTGCGAGGGCGATTTAGACAGATTGCAGGATGTGTTAGGAAAGGCGATGATGAAGAAAGAAAATGCACAGGCGGAGGAAATAAGTAGGATGATGTTTGCCTGCATAGCAGGGGCGGTTCTTTCTGTCGTTGCACGGAGTGAGGAACGAAAAGCGATGTTTGACAACTTGAACGAAATACTATGTTGAAACTGATTATAGCGATTGCACTTTGGGTAGTGGTGTTCGAGTTTTTCCTGCGCATCGTGCGTGGTGGTGGTAGAAACGATGATGAAGAAAACGAGCGATGGAAGAAGAACTGAACAGATTGCTTGAAGCGAACCACTTTTCAAGCGGACTGCGAAAGGCGGTTGCGAAGTTGAATGTAACGAGTGTTGATGAACTGACCGCCTTACAGGATATGCAGATTGCAGAAGCAGAGTTGCAGCCTGCAATTAAAACTGCATTGCGAGTGATGATTGACAAGTTGAGGAAAGGCGAATACCCAACAACAAAGAAAATACCCGATGCACCGAAAGTTGTATTCAAGACACCGCCTGTTGGATTTATGATTGAATACTTAAAGGCGAGAGGGTATAAGATTTACAAGGAATGTTGAATTAAGTGCTTTTTATGCGTTTTAAGACACTAATTCACTAATTAGTGTTTAGGTGTACAAAGTAACACAGGCGCAGAGAAAAGCCGTTAGAAACGATTTTTGGAAGAAATAACTATGGCGAAATTAGAAAGCAGGTCAATATTGACAAAATACAAATGGGCAGGTGAGAGAATACAAAATCTATCTGCAAGCGAACAACAGGAACTGCGTGAGTATTGGCGGAAGAAACTGACAAAGTACAGGGCAAATATGTCCGAGGAAAGCAAGAAAAGGGAACGTGAACGATGCAGAGTTAGGAAAAGGGAAATGTACAAACGCAAGATACTTGCAGGAATGAAACCCGAATGGGATGCGCCTGTGGGATGCGAGGGATGCGAAAAGATACGTTGGCGAGGTTATCCGATGGTGAGCACGATTGCACATCGTGGTTGGTATTGTACGAGGACGAAACCAATGCGTAAGATTGAAACTAAAGAGTGTGGATTATGATGCCGAAGAAGAAACTTGAAGAATTGAGCATAGGCAGAATATATATGCTGAAAGGTAGCAGGGTTGCGAACCTTACACCCGAAGAACTTGCAGAATTGCACAGGGTGCAGAATGCCTACGCAAGGCAATACAGGCGCAAGTTGACGGAAGAAAAACGAGAACAGGTGCGTAAGAAGCGCAGGGAATATATGCAACGGCTAAAGGACTATGGACAAGTGCCTACATCGCCACAACCTGCAACGTGCAACGATTGCCCATTCAGTCAGTTCCGCACCTATCCAAAAGTGGCACTACGAAGCCTTGAAGGGTGGTATTGCCTTGACACTCGCCCGATGCGAAGAGTAACAGAAAACGAATGTATATCTAAAGAAATAACTAACAACTAAAACCGAAAAAAAAATGAAAGTAAGATTTAAGAAATTAGTAGAGAACGCAGTGATACCAACAAAGGCACACGCAACAGATGCAGGGTTTGACTTGACTGCGACAAGTGTTAAATACGATGAGGTTTCGAACAACTATGTTTATGGAACAGGTATAGCCGTTGAGATACCACAGGGATATGTTGGATTGGTATTTCCTCGCTCATCGGTATATAAGACAGGAACGATGTTAACGAATTGTGTAGGCGTTATTGATAGTGGTTATCGTGGCGAGATTAAAGCACGATTTGTTGGAACGAATGGAAATGGAAAGGTGTACGATGTCGGGGACAGGATTGCGCAACTAATCATTATGCCTTATCCCGATGTTGAGTTCGTGGAAGCGGATAGCCTTGAAGATAGCGACAGGGGAACAGGCGGTTATGGTTCTACAGGTAGGTAAGCGAAGCAAAAATCAACGCACTATGAAAATACTTGAATACGACTTTAGGACAGGCGATATGATAGACGTCTATAATTCGGTTGAAGAAATAGAACCGAACTCAAAGTTAAGGCGCAACGTTATACGCAGGGTGTTGCGAGGGGAACTGAACCAAGCCTACGGCAAAGGCTACATTGACCTTGATACAGGTGTAGACCCATTCAGGGAGATAAACCGAAAGCGCAGAGAGGTTGAACAGAAGAAAGCCGACAACAGATTGAAGAACAAGTATAAAACAACGTGGTTATGATGAAGAATTTACCTGCCGTTGTAATCGGCATTGATGGAGATATTGATAAGAACGGAGTTGCGATGCTGACAACGAAAGATAAGCATCTGCAATGCGAGCAGATGACAAACGCAGTATTGATGGATTTCATCACAAAACTGCATCGTATGTTCGGAAGCATCGTTGTTGTTATTGAAGCATCGTGGCTCATTAAGACAAATTGGCATACGACACGATGGGATAGACCTGCACTTGCTGCTGCAAAAGGGTACGATGTAGGGCGAAACCATCAGCGTGCAATAGACATTGCCGAGTGGTGCGAACATAACCACATACCTTACTACCTGCAGAAGCCACTCAAGAAATGTTGGCAAAGCGCAACAGGAAAGATAACGAAAGAGGAACTGCAATACATCGTAGGTCAGTACGGAAACCGATTGCCGACACCCTGTTCGCAGGATATGCGTGATGCCGTTCTACTTGCGTGGAACTATGCAGGTTACCCGATTAGAGTTAGAGTAAAAAACAGATAAAATGAGAAAAGAACTAGAAAAGAAAATCAATCAAGCAATACGTTTTTTAAAGTCAGTACCACTTGAAGAAAACGAGGTTGTAGAGGTTGCATATTCAGGTGGCAAGGATAGTGATGTCATACTGCAACTTGTCAAAGAAGCAGGCATTCCATATCGTGCAATCTATAAGAATACG
>JAZLJE010000080.1:0-7373 GCA_045617705.1 Ruminococcus sp. | reverse complement strand
ACGACACAATCTGTGATGCAGGGTGCGGACTTGGTTTTCTATCAATAGAACTTGCGAAAAAAGGTTTTGATGTTACCGCCGTTGACTCAAACGAAAAGGCTGTTTCGGTTTTGAAAGAAAATGCAAACGGGATTTCAAATATAAATGCGATTTGCACCAACCTGTTTTCATACAAAACCGATGAAAAATTTTCCTCGATGATATTCAACTATTTCGGAAATATCGAGGAAATCATAACGCTGTCAAAAAAACTGTGCAAAGGCAAAATCATCATAGTAAAACGCAGTGACAAAAAATCGGGATTTTCGCTCGACCATAGTGAGAGCAGAAATTCTTTTTCGAAAATCAAGGAGTATCTCGACAAAGAAAAAATAAGATACACGACAGAACAAGCAGAAATCGAATTCGGTCAGCCTTTTGAAAATACTGATGAAGCCATACGCTTTTTCGAACTTTACAAAAATCCCGATACCCCAAAGGTGACAAAAGAAGATGTTATGTCACTCCTTATAAAAACCGACGACGAAAAATATCCACTATATTATCCGCACAAAAAGCATATAACAGTAGCGGTTATTGATGTAAAGGACTTGTAGTATGAAAGAACTTTTTTCAAAATTATATGAACTTTTGCAAAATGAAGAAAACGCCGTTTTGTGCAGTATTATCGAAAGTTACGGCTCGACTCCTCGAAAAGCGGGAGCAAAAATGCTCGTCTACGGCGACGGCAAAATGTTCGGTACAATCGGGGGCGGAGTTGTCGAGTACAAGGCGCTAAACACCGCAAAAGAACTCCTGAAAACAGGAAAATCCAAAACGGAAACTTTTTCTCTTAACCGTGAAGAAGTTCTAAACAGCGGTATGGTCTGCGGCGGAAAAGTTACCGTGTATTTTCGCTATTTTGATGCCGATAACAACGACGATAAAGTTGTAGTCAAAGCAATAAATGACCGTATTTCAGGCGAAAAAGATTTATGGCTCGTTACCGAAATCTGCGAAGACAAAAAGGGAAAAATCTTCCTTTTTGATAAAGAAAACGGCGTAGAATTTTCAAAAATCGGCGAAGACGAAATTAAGCCGTATATCAAAAGCAAAGCCACTTTGATAAACAAAAAATACTTTGCAGAGCCACTTGTCAATGGCGGTTTTGTCTATATTTTCGGTGGCGGGCATATATCGCAGGCACTTGTCCCCGTTATATCAAAAATCGATTTTCGCGCAATAGTGGTTGAAGACAGAGAAAAATTTGCGGATAAATCCCTTTTTGATTTAGCACACAAAACGATTTTGACCGACTTTTCAAAGGTCAAAGACAAAATAAAAGTAAGCGACAATGACTACATCGTTATTATGACACGCGGTCACGAAAAAGATTTCGAAATACTTGAATTTGCACTTTCGACAAAGGCAACTTATATCGGGCTTATCGGAAGCCGTCACAAATGGGCATATACAGAAGAAAGATTGCTTTCCGACGGTTATACAAAAAGTGATATAAAAAGAGTAATAAACCCTATCGGACTGGATATAAAGGCACAAACTCCGAATGAAATTGCAATAAGTATTGCCGCACAAATGATTAAACACCGAGCCGAAAACTGAATTTTTTCTTTCTCCCCTTAAACAGGGGAGATTTTTTTGTTTGACAAAATTTAGACAAAATAATTTTTTAAAATATGTTGTATATACAAACAATATATGCTATTATATTAGGGTATATAAGTATGTATATTTTCAGTCTGTAATCAAACGAGGTGACTGTATGGAATATTTTGAGCCGATTATAAAACTCACGATAATGGGACTAATCCCCGTAGTATTGAGTGTAGTTTTATTTTTGCTGATTAAAAAGACCAAACTCGGCAAGGCAAATTACTGGGTTACGCAAGTACTTGTCGGCATTCTGTTCGGCGGTTTTGCAATACTCTCTACCGAGTGCGGTATTCCGATGTCAGGTGCAATGATTAATGTGCGTGATGCGGCTCCGTTGTGTGCGGGCTTGATTTTCGGACCTACTGCCGGTCTTGTTTCCGGTATTATCGGTGCGGTTGAGAGATACTTCGCAGCATTTTGGGGTGTCGGAGTATATACTCAATGGGCGTGCGTTTTGGGTACACTTGCAGCAGGTCTTGTCGGTGCGCTGATTAAGAGATTTGTTTTCGGCAAGCGTGCAGTAAAATGGTACTACGGTCTTGCTGTCGGTGCATCTGTCGAAACTTTCCACATGTTTATGGTTTATCTGACACATTTGGACGATGTGGAAAATGCCTATTCCATTGTTGCTAAATGTTATGTTCCCATGGTTGTTGCCTGCTCTGTTTCAGTCGCTCTTGCAACCTTCATTACATACCTGCTTGACAAAAGACTTTTCAGACCGGCAAGTATCTATAAAGACAGAAAAAAGCCAACCATTTCGAGCGTTTTCCAGATTGGACTTCTTTTCCTCGTTCTGATAGGTTTTGCTTTGTCGATTGCTTTTATGACGGTTGTTCAGACAAACCTTTCCAACAGTTCCGCCTTAAAGGTTATGAACCTTAACGCACAGGATGTTATTGCGGAAATTGAACAGGCTTCGAATAAAAATCTTTTGTCAATCACCGAGACCATCACCAAAAGCGTTGAAGAGTACCTTGATTTGAAAGAAAGCGGAAAAACCGAAATGACAGTCGGTGAAATGCTCAAATTAGCCAAAGAAACAAACGATGTTTCCGAAGTTTCCATAATTGATAAAAACGGTATCATAACTTATTCTTCAAAACCAGAATATGTCGGCTTCGATATGGCGTCCGGTGCACAGGCAGCCGAGTTTTTGTGTCTGCTTGATGATACAAATAATTATGTTCAGTCTTATCAGGCTATTACTTATAACGAAAACGAATCATGCAAATATGCCGGAGTTCAACTTGAAGACGGCGGTTTTGTTCAGGTCGGATACGATGCCGAGCGTTTCCAAAAGGATATAGACGACAAAATCCGAGGTATCTCCGAAAACAGAAGAATAGGTGAAAACGGCTTCATTATCGTTGCCAACAAAGACTGGGAACTCGTAAGCGACCCGTTAGGCTATACAGGTCAAAACCTTAATGTCTACGGTATTTGGATAGATACAAACACTATGCCCGAAGGAACCAATTTTGCCGAAACGGTAAACGATGTACCTTGTCTTTGGAATTATCATACTATTGAGGGTTATTACATAGTATCTGTATATCCCGAAGCAGAGGCTTTCTTGTATCGAAACATCGGTGTATATGAAACAATACAGATGGAAATTGTCGTATTCTTCTGTATGTTTATCCTGATTTTCCTGCTTATCAAACGAATAGTTGTTGATAACTTCCGCAAGGTCAATATCGGACTTAACAGCATCACAGACGGTAATCTTGATGTCAAGATAGATGTAACCGATAACAGAGAGTTCGAGGCTTTGTCCGACGGTATCAACACCACGGTTGATAAACTGAAAGAATATATCGCAGAAGCGGAACAGAGAATTGATGCCGAACTCAAATATGCAAAAGAAATCCAGCACTCTGTACTGCCGAATATTTTTCCACCGTTCCCCGACAACAAAGAAATTGACATCTTTGCCACTATGGAAACAGCAAAACAGGTCGGCGGCGACTTCTACGACTTCTATATGCTCCCCGACAACAGACTTGCTTTCCTTATGGCTGATGTTTCGGGTAAAGGTATTCCCGCGGCTATGTTTATGATGAGGTCAAGAACTCTTATCAAGAGCCTTGCGGAAATGGGACTTTCCGTTGAACAAATTCTTTACAAAGCAAACGACAAGTTGTGCAAAAATAACGACTCGAATATGTTCGTTACCGCGTGGATGGGTATACTCGACTTGAACACAGGTCATGTTGATTTTGTCAACGCAGGTCACAACTTCCCGCTTGTAAAACTCGGCAAGAATTTTGAATACCTCGAAACAACTCCCGACTTCATTCTCGCCGGATGGGACGGATTTAAATACAAAAAATACAGCCTTAACTTAAAGAAAGGTGATATGCTCTTCCTCTACACCGACGGTGTTACCGAAGCACAGGATGTTAACGGTCAACTCTACGGTGAATCAAGACTGCATAAGTACATCAACTCTCTTGAACATTTTGATGTTACCGATATATGTAACAAGATTATGGCGGATGTTCACGCTTATGCAGGAAAGGCAGAACAGTCTGATGATATTACTATGTTGTGCTTAAGATATAACGGTATTGACTATTTAGACGAAGATAACGAAATTACCGTGCCCGCAGAAATTACGAGCATTGAAAAAGTTACCGAATTTGTTAATCAAAAATTGAAAGTCTGCAATGTTGACGAGTCCGTAATTCGTGATGTTGCCGTAATAAATGATGAGATTGTCAGCAATATTGCAAACTACGCGTACGAAGACAGCACGGGACAGACTGTCACAGTTCGCATTGATGAGTTATCCGACACTTTGAAGATGACATACATCGACAGCGGATATCCCTACAACCCCCTTGAAAAACAGGACCCCGATATTACTCTTGCCGCAAGTGAGCGTGCTATCGGCGGACTCGGCATCTTCCTTGTTAAGAAGATGACCGACAATATGACTTACTACTATGAGGATGGTAAAAACCACCTTCAGATAGAAAAATCAATAAGATAACAGAATGGAGATATTATTATGACAGGATTATTGATTGAACTTAAAAAAGAAGACAACAAAACCATATTTGTTCTTTCAGGCAGACTCGATACTTTGAACGCTCCCGGTTTTGCTCAAAAAGTTGAAAGCGACCTCGTTTCAAGTGACAAAGTAGTTTTCGACCTAACTAACATTGAGTATATCGCAAGTTCGGGACTTCGTGAGTTTTTAACTATCTGCAAAAAGGCTCAAGTAAGCAATACCGATGTTTTGCTCAAAGGGCTTAATCCCGATGTCAAAGAAGTTTTTGATGTAACCGGATTTTCACAGTTTTTCAATATTGAGGACTGATAACAGGATTTGGTGAAGTTTATTTCACCGTAACGCAGAATACATTGTTTAGATAAGTGAGTCACAAATGAAACACAAAAGAAAAAAACTAATTAGGCTTTGTGTTGTTATGATGTGCTGTGCATTTGTTTTGTACGCTATCAGTTTTGTGCTTGCCGGTGCAGAAAATCAAGGAAATAACCAAAACGAAGGAAACAATTCTCGACCTGCTATCGAAGAAACGAAAAGCATAAGGGAAAGAATACCCTCGTATAAAATCGAAGGTGTACCTGTTATTGCCCAAACCGAACTCAAGTCGGGTTGTGAAACTTACGCCGCTACTATGCTTATGCAGTATTTCGGCTTTGAAATAGACGAAGTTACTTTTGCGGATAACTATCTTATCAGCAGAGATGTTTATTTCGGTGAAGACGGCAACCGCTACGGTCCCGACCCTAATTCTGCTTTTTCGGGTGATGTCCACACAGGTTACGGCTGGTGTATCTACTGCCCTGCTATGGCAAAATCAATGAACAACTACTTCAAAAGCGAAAATTCAAAACTTGTTGCTACTTCGATTGAAGGAGTAACACTCGATGACTTGTGCTACAAATATGTCATAAACGATATTCCCGTTATGATTTGGGGTACAACGAATATGGAAGAAGCCTACGAAGACGATTCGTGGATAATCGACTATACCGACGAAAACGCAAAGTACAAGCCCGGCGAAACCTTCACATGGCTTCAAAATGAGCATTGTCTTGTGCTTTTCGGCTTTGACGAAGAGAACTACTACTTCTGCGATTCCTGCGCAGGAGATGTTTCCGTCTTTGATAAAGAAACTTCCGAGCAAAGATACGAGCAACTGTCAATGCAGGCTATTGTGGTTGAATAATGTATACAAAAAACTAAACGGCTGTGATTCACAGCCGTTTTTATACTTAACAATAATTTTTATTCAAGACCGAATGAAAGCGACTCCGGGAAGTATATTGCCCAGAAAATTTCGGTATGATTTGCGTCATTATCAAAAGCAGTTTTCATCAGTTCTTTCGGATAGCCTTTCTTTTCGAGTATGCCCTGCATAGCAACCGACAGCGGATATATTGTCGGTTCAAGACCATCGTTGAAGTTGCCGCTATAAAAATAGATTCTCGGCAAATTCTTTGCATTTTTGAAATCGAATTTTGAAAGGTAGGTTTGCCAAGTCGACTCTTCAAAGAGCAAAAATGCAGGCGACAGCGCTCCGATATAATCAAACTTATCTGGGTTTTCAATACCAATATAAAATGCTTCTATTCCGCCCGAAGACGAGCCTGTTATTCCTCTTATCGAGTTTGTGCTGTAGTTTTTCTCTACATACGGAATAACGGTATCAACTACGAATTTTGAGAACACATCCCCTGTTCCGTTGTCAAAACCCTCGCCCCTGTGCTTCGGTGAGATTTTTCCTATCATCGGGGTAAGTTCGCTGTCACGCTTGTTGTTTGAGTTATCTATTCCGACAACGATAATGCCGTCACCACCGTTTTTCATATATGAAAGCACGGTTTCGTCACATTCCCATTCGTTTCCCGACATTGTTTTGAGATTGCCGAAAAGGTTTTGTCCGTCCGTCATATACAAAACGGAATATTTTTTCTTTGGAGAATAGTCAGACGGTGTCCAAATATATATGGGCTTTTTGTAGCCTTGTGAATACTCAAGATTTACCGTAGTTATTTTGCCCTCGTCTCCTACACCGTAAGGATAAAGACCGACACCGTATTTAGAACTAGCGGTTTTCTGCATAATGAAATAACCGGAATTAGCAACGGTTACGGGAGTGTTTGTTGTCTGTGCTTTACCGTCTGTAAAGATAATTCTGTCGTATTTTTCGGTATCAACAGACATTGTGTATATATCCTCGCCGTACTCGTTGGTTTCTTTATATTTCATCTTTTCGCCGGGCCAAGCGGTTTTCGGTGTGTCCAAATCGTTATTATAGAGATAGGCATATACATTTGACCAGTTCATATTATTGGAAAAGTAAATGTTTATCTGCTTTTTCACGGGTGTCACCGTCTCTTTCTGTGTTGAGGGTTGTGTAGTTGGCTGTGTATATTCCGTTACCGTTTCTGTTTGAGTTGTACTCTCTGTCTTTTCAGTCGGCATTTCTTCTACGGGGAATTTGTCGATAAGGTTTGCAAGTTTTTTCTGGATAAGCGTTGCGTCGACAATGTTCAGTTTGTCCGTACCGTCAACTTTAGCCGCTTTGAGCGCCTCATCGTCAAGGCTTATCATTTGTGCATGCGCCTTTTGAATATATGTTGCATCTACTATTGTAAGGCTTTTGTCTTTATCGACATCGCCATAAGAGGCGGCGAAAGCAGAAAACGGCAAAACACACAGCAAAACAATAATAAGCACC
>JAZLJE010000079.1:0-7242 GCA_045617705.1 Ruminococcus sp. | reverse complement strand
GATTTTCTCTGCCGGTTTGACTTCTGCCGAAATGGTGATAACAAGCGAGTTGTCGATAAACCCGCCCTTGCCGTCGCTCTGCTTTAAAGTAATTGTGCCCTTTGCCGTTCCTGCGACTTTCGGTGTGCGCTTAACATTAAGTGTTACGACATTGCCCTCTATCGACTTGATACTCGGATAAATGCCGAGGGCTTCAAGAGATGAAACACTCTTTGACTCTACAGCAAGATTTGATATCTGCGACGGTATAGCAAACTCTATATCGTCGAGTGTCATATACTGGGTACATTCAACGCAAGCACTTGCGGTTTCGCTTTTGCCGCCTGTAACGCTGACAGTAATCGTAAATGTGTGGGTGCTTCCTGTGTAACCGCCTTTGCCGTTGCTTTGTTTAAACTTAAGTGTTCCCTTGACATTCGTGCCGGATTTTACCGGTTTGCGGTCAAAAGTTACCGTAACGGATGAAGCAGTGCACGACACCGATACACCAATACCGAGCGCCTCGATATTGGAAACATTCTTTGTGTCAAGCACAAGGTTTTTCAAATCCGTGTCAAGAGTATGGTTTAGTTTTCCTGCGTCTTGTCCCAAAATGCAGGAGAAGTTCAAATTACTTTCTTCTGTGTAAATCACAGCACCGCTTGCACAAACGGCAAAGCAAGGAACTAAAAGAAGAAGACAAAGTATAATGCTAACTGTTTTTTTCATAAATATTCCCTCCGATAAAAGACTTCAAAATCAAACAAGCGAAACTCGCTTGCATTTTACAAAATTTTATCACACATTTTTTAGGAAATCAATCTGTTATTAAATGTTTCTTTGATAAATTATCTACCGTATCTAAATCCAAACTATAATAACGAATATTGCCAAACGCTTTTTTGATAATAAGATTTTCTTTTGCTAAATTTTTCAGTCTGCTTGAAACAGTTGCCCTGCTTACCCTTAACACTTCAATCAATTCTTGAGTGCTTATACCATTTTCGGAAAACAAGCCGGCTTGTATAAGCAAAAAATACAGGTCTTGATATTTTTCACTAAAGCCATACGGAAGATATTGAATACAATTTTCATAATATCTCAACTTATCAAACCGTTTCTTTAAAGCATTTTCAAGTTGATGTAATGACTCTCCGATGATATCAATAAACATCATAATAAACGGTGTAAGATCGCCTCTGTTATGCTTATCGTTGCATATTTTGAATGCTTCATAGTATTCCT
The DNA here is from genome assembly GCA_045617705.1 of Ruminococcus sp. Taxonomy (GTDB): domain Bacteria; phylum Bacillota; class Clostridia; order Oscillospirales; family Acutalibacteraceae; genus Ruminococcoides. The sequence goes on along the minus strand of JAZLJE010000079.1, from coordinate 6,018 downwards.
TTATATTCTCCTTTATCGAATAAGAAATTCTATACGCAATTATTGATTCAAATTCTTTTGACAAAAGATAACTGCTGATAAATCTTGATGTGCGTCCGTTACCGTCATAAAATGGGTGAATATACCCAAACAGAAAATGAAATACAGATACCCTGAATAAAAAGTCAATATTTTCATCATTAAGTATATAAAGAGCCTTGTTCATACATTCAATGATTTTTTCTTCGGGATATACTCCTTTGTGCAATTCTTTCTGTGTCGGACTCAAAACCGAAGTTGAATCTTTTCTGAATATTTTTCCATCCGGCAGATTTTCTCTGTTGTCCTCTGCTACCTCGGCGTATACAAGGTCGTCATATAAATCACGAATATCCTGACAAGTTTCAAACGACAAAGTCGTATCATTTTGTAAAAGCATATACTTTTGCACTAAACCCGAATATCGTTTTCCTCGACTTTTTGTTTTCAATTCGGAAAGAACGCTGTTGATTTCTCTTCTTGAACTGTAAACCCCTTCTATATCATTTGTCAGAATAATTTCATCTATCAAACATCTGAATGCAAATTGATTTATCGCCTGTTCAGGTAATAAATCCCTTAATTTTTTTATCCTTTTATCGGTTTTGTAGATGTCTATAGTTTTGCTGTATATAGACGGTTCCAAAACAAAAAATGCCGGAAATCCGTTTACGGAAAAATCAATATGAATTGCGTTTTCGCTGTTAAACCGTTTCTCATATATTTCTTTATAATTATTTCTGTCTTTGTAATAAAGTTTCGATAAAGAATCCTTTTTCATAAAAAACACCTGCCATATTAACAGTTTATGCTTTGATTTGATTATTATTACTTGAATTAGCTTATGCAATTAATAAATTTAGCACTATTTTGTTAATTGCATATAATTATACTGCAAGTTGTGTATAAAATCAAGCGTTTTTTGTACTCATATTAAAAAATTTTTTGAAAAATTAAAACCATACTAAAGGCTAATATAAACCCGAAAGTATGGTTTTAGTGTTACTGTTAAATTTAAACTGTTAATTTATCCTATCGAAAAAGCCTCTCCCACATGCGAAGAACAGGAAAGATGTGCAAGGAAACGCTGTATTTGTGTGCAGTCAACAATATTGACATCACCGTTTGCGTCAGCATCGGCACAGGCTACCTGAACTTGCGAAAGATTGTCGCCAAAATGTGCAAGATATCTTTGAATTATTGTAACATCGATAATCTCAACACTACCGCTTAAATTAACATCGCCTCTGAAATATTTTAACTCGGTTTTCGGGATAACGGTAAGATAATAGTATGACCAATCGGTATTACCGTTCGGACGAAAATATACTGTTGCTTTTCCCTTATTGCCGTCATCGATTTTGTAGTTTTCGCCGAGGTCGTTGTACCAGGCAGTAATAGTGCCGTTTTCTACCTTTGCGACCTTGATTTCATCACCGCTTCTAAATGTATAGTCAAGCATAAATTCGCCCGGTGCGAACTCGTTTTCGGCAAATTTTCTGTCTTTTGAAAGTGAGGCTGCATCCCACTTTGCTACACCGCCGAAACTTCCCATAAGGTAGTATCCGTCATCTATCGGAGAGGTCGGAGAATAATATCCCCAAGTGTTTGAAGAAATATTATACATATTATCTGTACCGGTCGGCATAGAAAGGCTCTGTGAATACTTTACAATATTTGTCCATCTTTTGCCTTCAACATACTTTGTTTCGGGATAGAGTCCCTCTGACAGTTTTTCAAATTGGAAGTAGTCTGCATTTTCGATAATCGGAACTTCAAAAGAATAGATATTTTCACTTACCTTTTTCATAAATGAAAATTGAAGTATATCAAGCGTGCTACCCGAACTTGCAAGAATACTTTCTCCGTTTGATATAGTCCAGTCGGAATTTGCGGTATTGAGATATATTGTTTTTATTGGCATCTGCGGTCTTTGTTGACTTTTTGCCTTGAAAAACAGATAAGTATACGGTGATGTGATACTTGTTTCAGGCTTGAAATAAACGGTTTTTTCTCCGCTTTCTGAAACAAGGCAGGTGATGTTAAGACCGTTTACCCTGCTTTTGGTAATAACTCCGTCTTTGATTTCAACAACGCTGAAATTATCCCCGCCCGAAAGTGAATAATCAATAGTATATTCACCGCTGACCTTGGGATTTGCAACAAGTTTTTTGTCCGCGGTAATTGTATCGACAGTTGATTGTTCAACGCCGTTTATTTTTCCCGAAAGGTAGTAGCCGTCGGAAAGTTTTTGCGCTTGAGTCGGCTCTGTTTGTTCTGTCGGCTCAACCTTCGGAATAACGGTAAGGTAGTAGTATGTCCAGTCAGAGTTACCCTCGGGACGAAAATATACCGTGCAATCTCCTGTTCCCGCACTTTCATAGGTAATCTTGAAATCGTTGTCCATTCCGTCTTTGTACCATTTTGTGATTACTCCGTTTTCGACTTTTGCGATTTTAATTGAGTCGCCGTCGGAGAACGCCCAGTCGAGCATATACTCACCATAGCCGAAAGGATTTGCCTCTAATTTTCTGTTGGTTGATAATGTTGCTTCGTCCCATCTTGGTGAGCCGTTTAGCACGCCCATAAGGTAGTATCCGTCTTCAACTGTGCTTGCAAAAGCGGTTGTAACCGCAAGGGATACCATAGTAAGTACCATAGCAAAAACGAGAACTATGCTGATAAATTTGCTGTGTTTCATAATTTCTTCCTTTCTCCCATTCGGGTAAAATTTTAATAAACATTAACTAAATCTTTATCGGCAAAAGCATGTGGGTAGACTTTTTGTATTCTTCAAAACCCTCTTTTTCAGCCTGCCTTTTGTCCGCCATCGGAATACTGATAACAAGAAACATCAGTGTATTTACAAATGCTCCCAAAAGAAGATACCACAAATTCGGCATTACGCTGACAACTGACAAGCCAATACCCCACCACATCAAAATTTCGCCGAGATAGTTCGGGTGGCGTGAATATTTCCAGCAACCTGTTCTGATAAAACCGTTATGAATATCTCGTCTGAATTGTTGCATCTGTATATCCGAAATCCCCTGCAAAACAACTGCCAAAATTGATACAAAGAAAAACAATACGCTCAATATATTTATTTCTGTTTCATAATGAAAAGCAAAAACTGCGGGCAGAACGCAAAGATAAACAACAATTGTCGGGAATAAATGAATCCCAAAAAAGTTTACAAGCGGATACAAAATGCCTGTTTTCTCATTCAGCATAGTGTATCGCCAATCCTGATGGGTAAGGTCTTTGAAAGTATAAGCCCAGTTTGCCGTCAGGCGTACTCCCCAAACGCATACGCTTAACAGCAAAAGTATACGCAAAGGGTTAAGCTCGTTTACTATCGCACAATAAACGAGTATTACTATCGGCTGAACACTCCAATACGGGTCATATACAGAAGAATTTTTGAAAATAAGACTTCCGATAAAAGTAACAACTGTTGCACAAATATCAGCAATCAAAAGATTAATCCAAAACGAAAACGGCAACAAATTATAGACAAAAATACCGACAGCGGTTGCAATACAATAAACTGCAAAAACGATAATAAAACTGACAGTACGGTTTGTTTTATATGTACTCATAACTGACATTTCCCCCAAATTTTCTTGATACTCCCTTAATATCAGATGTCCGGCACAAAAGACGGCATCATACTCAATTTGAACAAATTCATCTTGTGCTTTTTATCTATTAGTTCTTTTTTACTCATATCGTCAATAACGCCTTCGCGGATATATCTGTCAAGTTCGGCGTAAGTAAATCCGAGATTTTCTTCATCCGTTTTTCCGCAAAGTCCGTCAATCGGGACTTTGTCAACTAACTCTTTCGGCAGTTTCAGAAGATATCCGATTTCTTTCATTTCGGCAACGGTGAGATTTGAACAAGGGCTGAAATCTCCGACAGAGTCACCGTAGCGGGTTGAATATCCTACATAGTCTTCGGAAAGGTTGCAGGTGTTCGCAACTCTGCCGTTGTTGCTTTGAGAGACAGCGTAGAGCGTAGACATCCTTATTCTCGGAGGCAGATTTTCAACACTTTGTTTTGAAAGTTCAAACGGAACATTTTTAATAATCCCGTCTACCGCGTCTTTGATGTTGATTATATAGTGCTTTATTTTCAAATGCTCAACCAACAACTTTGCCATATCTATATCGTGCTGTTCTCCGTTTGGCATCAAAACACCTATTACCCTGTCACAGCCGAGTGCCTCAACGCACAATGCCGCTACAATAGAACTGTCTTTTCCCCCCGAAATACCGACAACGGCGTTACAGCCTTTCCCGTTTTCTTCAAAAAAATTCCTTATCCACTCTACACAATCGTTTTTAACCTTTTCTGCGTTGAACAAAAAATCACCTCATTACACTATATCAATCTGATAAATTACAACTATACGCAGTAATTATAGCACAAAAATCACAGAAAACAAATAATGTATAATAAATTTTTACTCTGTATTGTAAAAAATTGTTTGTACGATATAATAGAAATATGAAATTTGTAGAAAGAGTGATATTTATGAAGAAATCCGTCAGTTTTTTGTGCGTAGTTGTATTATCAGTTATTTTGCTTTCAGGCTGTAAAAGTGGTGACTACAACAAGGGTGTAAAATTACAAGAAGAAGGAAAATACGCAGATGCTGTAGCAGTTTATGAGGGAATAAGCGATTACCAAAACTACAAAGATACCGCTGACAGAGTTAAAGAATGCAAAGATATGATAGATGCAATTGATAAATATAATACTTCCAGTAAATCTGCCGAAGAAAAGAATGCCGAACTTGGCAAAGCAATAAATGATGCAGAAGCAATTGTAAAAAGTGACGAAAAAGCATTAGATGATACTTTGTTTTCAAAACTCGAAACTTCTATTTCTTCAGCAAAAGCGGTAAAACAAGATGTTCCCGAAATGCCTTCTGCAAAAGAAGAAATATTATCAGTTGCAAATGAATTAGACAAAATTGATTACACAAAAGAATTGGATGATTTGTCTTCAAATCAAAAGGCTTTAGAAAAAAGTATAAAACAATATTCATTAGTAAATGCACCAGAAGAAGCGTATGTAATTAAATGCCTTAAAAACATTCCACATATTACAGGGATTTCTGCGGTCACAGAAGATAATGACCCTAATGGTAAATTAAATAAAGCAGGCGGATATACCTCTACTGTTTATTTTTCGTATGATAAGGTTCCTGAAAGTGAAATTAAACATCAAGGCGACACTATCATAGATAAAGGAACTGACGGTGGCGGTGGAATTGAAGTTTATGCCAATGAAGAGGATGTAAACAAACGAAATGATTACCTATCTAATTTTGATGGCGGTCTTTTTGCATCAGGTTCTCATAAAGTGTTGGGAACTGTACTTGTAAGAACCTCAAATTATCTCACCGCCTCCCAACAAAAAGATTTGGAATCTGCTATCGTTGATGCTTTAACAAAGGTCGATTAACTTAAAATCATAAATCCTAATTAAATATAAATTGTATACATCAAACTACAGTCAATCCGTAGCACAAAATTAGTGCTACGGATTTTTTGTATAGTCTACGCTCCTTTCATCATACTATTAATTTTCACAATACTATTTATAGCATCAACGCCTTTAGAAGCAAGTAATAATTTATCCTGTTTTTGCTTTTTGCATCTGTCTGCACCTGCAACAGTCAGCGTATATTTTCCGTTAACTTTATAAACATATCTTTCTTCGATAAGCCTTGAGCGTAGTTCTTCAAAAGCATCTTGGTCTAATGCAAGCAATCTATAATCAATGTATTTTCCTGACTCTATTACAGATAAAACATAGTCATATTTCTCTTTTGCAGAACGAAATTTCTTTTACATTCATTATTATTTCTCCTTTCTTATTACATCATTATTATACCAAAACAGTTGTACTATAATCTGTACTTTGCTCAAAATAATTATGCTTATGCTATTTTTATAGCAACCATTTCCCGACTTGCAGGTGTTAAGC
>JAZLJE010000078.1:0-16451 GCA_045617705.1 Ruminococcus sp. | reverse complement strand
CTTACTCTTTCAGGATTTAAAAATCTTTCAAAAAGCAAGTTGTATTTTATCGGGTCAATTCCTGTAATTCCTATACAATAAGCACAAAGTGAGCCTGCGCCGGAACCACGCCCCGGGCCTACGGGTATACTCTGACTTTTTGCATAATTTACGAAATCTGCAACGATAAGAAAGTAATCAACAAAACCCATTCGTTTAATAACCGATAATTCGTATTCAAGCCTGTCTACAAGAGTGTTTGCAGGTGAATTACCATAGTGAACGTAAAGTCCTTCGTAGCATTTTCTCTTGAAATATTCGAAATGGTCTTCGTTATTCGGTACATCAAAGTTAGGGAGTTTTCTAACACCGAATTCGAATTCAACATTACACCTGTCGGCTATTTTTTGAGTATTATCAAATGCTTCGGGAAATTCTTCAAAAAGACTTCGCATTTGTTCTTCCGACTTAACATAGAACTCATCGGTCAAAAACTCCATTTTATCTTCGTCGTTGATAGTATGGTTAGTGTTTATGCAGAGCAAAATTTCGTGCATTTTCGAATCACTTTGTTCGATATAATGGCAGTCGTTAGTAACTACCAAACCTGCACCTATCTTATTAGCTATTTCTATCAACTTAGGATTTGTTTCTTTTTGCTCTTTAATACCGTGGTCCTGAAGTTCAATAAAATAGTTTTCTTTACCGAAAAGATTTTGATAATACTTTGCTTTTTTCAATGCACCGTCAAAATCACCGTTAAGAAGTTTTCGCGGTAACTCCCCAGCAAGGCAGGCAGAAAGACAGATTAAGCCTTCGTGATACTTTTCAAGCAGTTCTTCATCTATTCTCGGTTTATTGTAAAATCCGTCTATAAATCCTTTTGAAACAAGTTTTATTAGATTTTGGTAGCCTTTGTTGTTTTCGCATAGAAGAACAAGGTGGTAGTATTCTCTGTCAAGTTCATAAGTTTTGTCAAATCTGCTGCGAGGTGCAACATATACTTCGCATCCGATAATCGGCTTAACACCTTGCTTTTTACATTCTCTGTAAAAGTCAATTACACCGAACATAACTCCATGGTCGGTAATTGCAATAGCATTTTGTCCGAGATTTTTTGCATAACTTACAAGCCTGCAAATTTTGCAGGCTCCGTCTAATAAACTGTATTCAGAGTGGACGTGTAAGTGTGTAAATGCCATAGTACCTCACAAAGTTTATAAAATTTCGTTTACTTCGGCTTTGATTTTTCCTTTTGAAAGGGTTATATCCAATGTATCTGATACGGAAATGTTATCAGTTTTATATACGCATTTTCCGTTTTTGTTTATATAGGAAAAACCTCTGTTAAGTATTCCTATAGGATTTATCATTTCTGCTTTTTGAGAAAGTATCTCATAACTTTTTATTATATCTGAATACTTTTTACTGATTGCTAAATTTCCTCTGTCGGTTAAAGCACAAAGTTCTTTTGAATTATCTTTTAGCAAATTTTCGGGTGAATATGCTTTGGTAAGTTTAATATCTTTTTCAAGTTCATTTTCTAACTTCAAAATTTTTGTATCTATGATAGTGTCGATATAATGCTTTGTAGATAAAAGTTCTGCTGATAATTCTTGCTTATCGGGAACAGCAAGTTCCGCTGCGGCTGAAGGAGTCGGCGCTCTTAAATCTGATACAAAGTCACAGATAGTAAAGTCAGTTTCGTGCCCTACTGCAGAAATTACGGGTATAGGGCAATTATATATCGCTCGTGCTAAATTTTCGTCATTAAACGCCCATAAATCCTCTATAGAGCCACCGCCTCTGCCGATGATAATAACATCAACGATTGGATTATCTGTAATAGTTTTTATAGCACCGGTCAAGTCTTTTGCTGCATTTTCACCTTGAACTAAAACAGGGTGCATTACTATATCGACGCTTGGAAAACGCCTTGACAGAATGTTCAGAATATCTTGAACTGCTGCTCCTGTCGGCGATGTGATAATGCCTATTGAATTAGGTGTTTTCGGTATAGGTTTTTTATGTTCGTTTGAGAAAAGTCCTTCTTTTTCAAGTTTATTTTTCAATTCTTCGAACTGTAAAGCAAGCGTACCTATACCGTCGGGCTGCATATCTTCGACATAGAATTGATATTGACCTGTTGCTTCGTAAACCCCTACCCTACCTCTTGCAATAACTTTCATATTGTCTTTCGGCTTGAATTTCAAGCCTTTTGCACAACCGGAAAACATAACACATCTTATAACGGATTTACTGTCTTTTAGTGAAAAATACAGATGCCCGCTTGAATAGTGGTCGGTAAGATTGGAAATTTCGCCTTCGATAAAGACATAACGCAAATGCTCGTCGTTATCAAGCAGAGATTTCACATAAAAATTTAATTGTGATACAGATAAAATTTTAGGTGTTATCATAATTATTATCCTTGTATGAAGTAAGTACGGCAACTCCGACAGCATTATCTGTTGAATATTCGGGCAGAGAAAACATACAGTCAAAACGCTTTGTCATAGAATTATTGATTATTGAATTTGACATAACTCCGCCTGCAAAAACAACAGGTAATTCGCCGTATTCAAGTAAAATGTTTTGAAGTATACCTGCAAGGGAGTTTTCTATTGCCTTTAGTACAAATTTTGCAATATATTCTTTGCTGTAGTATTGGTCATATAATGCTTTTGCTTTGTTTTCAAATCCGCTTAATGAACATTGAAATCCGTTTACACACGGCTTAATTTTGATTTCTTCATCACATTTTTTTGCTAATTTTTCAAGTTCTTTGCCACAAGGAAAGGACAAGCCGAGCATAACCCCTACCCTGTCAACAAGTTGTCCTGCGTTTAAGTCAGAAGTACCGCCGATTATTTTTGTTGACATAAAGCCGTCAAAATTCACAAGTATAGCCTCGGTTGTGCCACCGCTGACATGGAAAGCAATATGAGGTTTATTTATTAAATCAAGTCTTTTGATACTGTATAACGCTGATACAATATGCCCTTGCTGATGAGAGTTTTCATATACGGGAATATCAAGGATTTTTCCGATACTTTTTGCAAGTGATGTTCCTACAGTAAAACACGGCATATAGGAGTTTTCAACACTTCTCGGCGTAGCGGAAACGCCGACAGCATCTATTTTCACATTATCAGAAAAAAGTTCATTTATAAGTTGAGGCAGTTGCTGTGTATGATGAAAAACGGCATCATTTTGGCGAATACCGAGTTCGCCGTTCTTTACAGGCAAAAGTTTTCTTTTTGAAATTGCTTTGCCTGTTATATTATCATACAAACTTACTGAAGTTGTATAATTACTTGTATCAATACCGAGATATATACTCATTTAGTTTCCTTTGCTATGCTACCCAAAACGCCGTTGATGAATGCACTGTCACCGTCTGCGGCATATTTTTTAGAAAGTTCTACAGCCTCATTGATAGAAACAGAAGTCGGTATATCGGAAAGATACAGTATTTCGTAAATAGCAAGGCGTAATATTGCATAAGAAGCCTTGGAAATACGCGAAAGTTTCCATCCTTGTTTTAGATTTTTCTCAATATAGCCGTCAATGATTTCGGCGTATTCTTTAATACCTTTTGCACAGTCAATGGCATAATCGGAAAGATAAAGGTCTTCGGAGTCGATAGCATTGTCGGCAAGTTCGTCAATATCATCATCACAAAACAGCATTTCAAAAGAAAGAATAAACGCTTGTTCTCTCATTTTATATCTTGAAATATTGTTTGGGTTTACTGTATCACACATATATATTCTCCCATTACTTTAAACTTTTCTATATTATAACATAAAGGGTTATTCTTGTAAACAAAAAAGGCGATATAAACCGCCTATTTGTGTGTTTTTATTCAATTATGCTTTCTACGGAAATAATAACACTTTTTTCAGCGTCAAAATCAGAGGCGGGTACGAAATATGTTTCAAAAGGCTCTACATTTTTTTGTACTACAGAATATGTTTCACCGCCTAAATACGCGTTTCCTTTTGTAACATTCTTATATCTGATATATACTGAACCTAAATTCTCGCTCGTTAGATTTGTCAGTATAAAGTTTTCGTCCTGGTACTTAATTCCGACTTTTGAGTCAAGTATTGAAAGATTGTCGGAGTTTACAACAAGTTTATCGCTAAATCTAAATTTTGTTATATCGGAAAACTTAATATCTTTGTTTTCAGCGAAAGCCAAAGAAGAAACTCCTTGCGTTAAATTAGTCGCAGAAAAGGAAATAATTCCTTTGTTAGTATCAAAATTCAAACTTGAATATGAGATGACTCTATCGCTGTTATTCTTTACGATAACGGCAAAAACATCGTCACTACTGCTGTCTGTATAAGTGCCTATTTTTGTGATTTCAATATCGGTATCGGGAATAGTATACGGTAAATTAATATAAGGTACATTTTGTTCTGTAAAGCCTGCGATTTTTTCAATATTAGCAGTACCGCTTTGTGGTTCTAATGTATTCTCTATAATTGATGTATTATCTGCGTATTTTTCATCTACACATTGTTTTGGTGTGAAAAATATTATAAGTAATACCGTTGCAATTATAATTACAAGCAGTAAAGACGCTGCCAAAATAATAGTCTTTTTATTCATAAAATCACCTTTATTCGTATTCCAAAAGCATATCGCCTTTTTTAATCAAACCGAGTTTTCTCATACCTTCTGAAAACAGCAATGTAAGTATTGCAGGGGCAACAAAGTGCATAATAACAATTTCGAGTAATACCGTAAGCGGAGCAACACCTTCAGCAGTCATAGTTGAATATGTAACAAGTTGTCCGACTAAACCGGAAGTTCCCATACCTGCGCCTGCACAGTCACAAGTCATTTTCAATACGCAAGTTGATATAGGTCCTAAAATTGCACTTGTAAGTATCGGCGGTATCCATATAAGCGGGTGACGGACAATGTTTGGCATTTGTATCATAGATGTTCCTATTCCCTGTGATAAAAGACCGGCGAATTTATTTTCCCGAAAACCAGCCACTGCAAAGCCTATCATTTGTGCCGAACAGCCGACAACAGCCGCGCCACCTGCAATTCCGGATAGTCCTATTATAACTGCGATTGCTGCAGAACTGATAGGCAAAGTAAGAAAAATTCCCATTAAAACAGCGATAATAATACCCATAATAAACGGTTGCTGAAGTGTTGCCGATTGAATAATGTTTCCAAGGAATAGCGTGAATTTTGCAAGATATGTACCTGTAAGTAAGGCAACAACAGAGCCTGTGCCTATTGTGACAACTGGGGTGATAAGTATATCAAGTTTTGTTTTGCCCGAAACAAGATGTCCGATTTCAACAGCAACCAAAGCAGATACAAAGGCACACAAAGGGTCTCCGGGTCCCGAAAGTAATATTGCTCCTTTATCAGTTAAAAAAGTACCGTCAACAATTTTAGATGCAAATGCACCGACAAGCCCTGCAATTCCCGCCGAAGCAGAAACCAAGGGACTAAACTTAAATTTTGAAGAAATTCCAATGCCGACACCTGCGCCCATAAGCGATTTACCAATAGATGCAATTACTATGATATATGAGCCGATAACACCCGGTATAAACTTTCCTATTTGTTCAAGTATTGTACCGACAATAAGAGTAGCAAAAAGGCCGAGTGCCATTCCCGACATACCGTCGATAAATATATGATGAAGAAATTTTTTAATTGTTTTCAAATTAACACATCCTTCCCCAATGAATAGATAATACCACTAATATTATAAATATACAAGATTTATTTTCTATCATAGAATAATAGCATAAAAAATTTATCAAAAATCTGTTATATTTCTTTATTTTAGTTGAAAATGTTTATAAAAATGATAAAATAGTATTACTGTGCTTGAAATGAGGTGTATTATGAGCACTATAGCCTATTATTCAAACAAACCCGAACTCTACCCTACTTATGACGGTAACGATTTGGGATATACTTATTCAAAAGACTCGACCACATTCAAAGTCTGGGCACCATCTGCAAAGCAGGTTTTGTTGAAACTTTATTCTACAGGCTCTTTTTATGAAAAAGATGCTACTGTTTTGGGAATAAAGCAAATGCTTTTTGACCCGCAGACAGGCGTCTGGTCACTTACGGTAAAGGGCGACCTTAACAAAGTTTTCTATACCTATGTAGTACAGACAGACAAAGGCGTTAATGAAACAAATGATGTGTATTCCAAGGCTGTCGGCGTAAATTCCGCCCGTTCTATGGTACTAGATTTTGATGAAACAAATCCAGAAGGCTGGGAAAACGACAAGCATATTTTTGTAGATAAACCTACAGATGCTATTGTATGGGAAGTTCATGTCAGAGATTTTTCTTCTTCTGATTCATCGGGAGTAAGCAAAGTTAACAGAGGAACATATCTTGCATTTACAGAAGAAGATACTGTTATCCCCTGCACTAACTACCCGACTTGTCTGAATTATCTTAAAAATCTTGGCATAACTCATGTTCAACTCAATCCGGTTTTTGACTTTGGCTCAATTAATGAAGTAACCGGCGTTGACTATAACTGGGGATATGACCCGATAAACTATAATGTTCCCGAAGGCTCGTATTCATCAGACCCGTATCACGGCGAAGTAAGAATTAGAGAATTTAAGGAAATGATAAAATCTCTGCACAAAAACGGTATAGGCGTTATTATGGATGTAGTGTATAACCATGTTTATTCAACCGCTGACTCACCTTTTGAAAAGACAGTTCCGGGATACTATTTCCGTATGCAGGACGGCAGATATCTAAACAGTTCCGGCTGTGGTAATGTTACAGCAAGCGATAAAGAAATGTTTAGAAAATTTATGATAGACTCTCTCAAATACTGGGCAGAAGAATATCATATTGACGGCTTTAGGTTTGACCTTATGTGCTGTCACGATATTGAAACAATGAATATCATCCGCGAAGAACTCGACAAGATTGATAAGAGAATTCTTATGTATGGTGAGCCGTGGACTGCAAACGATGCTGAAAACGGTATTTCAGGTGAAGATTGCTGTAACAAAGCAAATGCAAAAAAATTATCCGACAGAATTGGTATGTTCAACGATGATATGCGTCACGGCATCAAAGGCAGAAACGATGACGACTCAAAAGGATATATCCAAGGCTCGACACACAGCGCTTATAATATTATCGCAGGCTCAATGGGTGCATCATCTACCACTTTCGGTAACTGGGCAAATGCACCGTCTCAATGTGTTACCTACGCTTCTGCTCACGATAACCTTACCCTTTGGGATAAGATATTAAAATCAAATTGGTGTAATGATTACTTTACTACAGATGAACTCTATCTTTCTCAAAACAGACTTTCAGCCGCATTGGTACTGATTTCTCTTGGTATGCCGTTTATTTTAGCCGGTGAAGAATTTGCAAGGACAAAACTCGGCGACCATAACTCCTACAGGTCACCCGATAATGTTAATTCCATTGATTGGTGCAGAACGGTTGCTTATGAGGGCTTGCTGGAATATTATAAAGGGCTTATCAAAATCAGAAAAGCCTTTTCCCCGCTTCGTGACAACACTACAAAGGCTGTAAATGACACATATATAGTTTATAACGGCAGAATTATTTCAATCACCGGCGTTAATGATAAAGAGAACGAATTCAAAGTATTTTCGTTTATTGTCAATAATAGTGATACTCCCGCACCGATTGAAATAAAATCGCAATTTGAACTGCCGAAAAAGTGGAAAATAATTGCCGACTCAAAAAAAGCAGGACTTACTTCACTTGGTGATTTTGAAGGAATTATGCAAATTCCCGCACGCTCTGCTATGATTTTAGTTGATGAGGAAAGTTATAATAAAATAAACCAAATATAAAATTAATGCTCTGTCAGGTTTTTGACAGAGCATTTTCTTATACTTCAACTATTGTTATGTTATTAAATTCAATTGGATATTGAGATATTACCGCATCTTTGATGATAAGTGGTGAGTCATCTCTCATATCATTTTTGCATACCGCTATTGAACAGTTTTTTTCGGAAATAAAGCACAGACATTTTTTAAAACCTTTTGCTTTTAAAATATTCTCGATATTCGATTGTGCAACTATCATATTTTCGAGTTTTTCAAGAGAGGTCACAGCCTCTTTTTTTATTTCATTATCGGTTTTTGCTGACAAAACAGTTTCTTTTGCTGTATCTATTGCTTTATCTTGTGCTTGACTACGCTCTGTTTCTGCTGTAAGAAAATAGTCATCTTCAGTATTTGAAGTATTGTTATGTACTTTATCTTTTTCGTCTGCTGTCGCATTTGCATCTGCATTGACATAGGTCGCTTCGCCGAGTTGTTTTGATGTTTCTTTAACAAGCGATGATGAGCCGTCAAACTGCCAGTTAAGATACACAGCAGCACCAAGTGCAAGAACTAAAGCAGCAAGTACGATATGCCTTTTTTGAATTTTCATTAATTATTCCTCCGTTTGTTTTGATAATTTTGTAACACATACTTTATTTGACGAAATATCAAGAGATTTCGTAACTGCACTTAACACCCTACTGACAACATTCGCATCATCACCACCGTCACAGACGACTACAACTCCGCGAACTGTCGGCTCTATCGACTTTGTCTTTGTATCGGAATTATTCAAATACACATTTTCTCCGCCGTTATCCATAGTAAGAAAAATTTTTGCCTCTCCTACACCGTCTATCTGCGACACTACCTCTAACAATTTATTTTCAATAACTTCACAATATTCTTCTGAAGAAATATTCTTACTGAATAATGAAGAGAAATCTATATATGAAGACAAAAATATTATTACTACTATCGAAATCAGAACGCCAACTGTAATTTTAAAAACTTTTTCATTATCTAATAACGATTTGATTTTACTGATTTTCATATACGATAATCTCCGGTTCTTTTGACATATTTTTATATATTATTTCTTTTATCTTGTCTGCATTTTCTTTATCAATCTTTGTAATGTATATGATGATACGACTTATATATATGCTATTTTCATCGTTAACTTTCAAAGAAATTTTAATATTTGATGCTGTGATATCTTCGTTTTTCAAAAGATTATCAGCGACTTTTACAAGGTTATCCGCAGTTTGCTTTAACACCGCTTTTTGATAATCTTCTTCGTTGAACTTTGTTTCAATTTCAGTTTCAATTTCCGGTTTTATATTAATATTAAAACTGTCAGCAAGTCCTTTTATAGGGATAATTGCGCTGCAAATAAGAAATAGACCAAGTATCAAACTGACAGTTTTTTTCATTCTTCCTGTCGGAATAATCAAACTGACTATTGAACACGCTACACAGCAAACACAGATAATTGTTGCACAGGTTTTCAGGCTATCCATTACTACCACCAACTGTAATCAGAATTGCTGTAGATATTACAAATATTGCTGATATGCAGATAATTATTGCAAATATAGTTGATATAACCGACGATACTGAAGAAAGCAGTTTACAAGGAGTAGAAACGCCTACAGTCTCTGCAATAGCCTTGCATAGATTTATAGACAAGAGCCACATAAGACAGCGTATTACTGACGGCAAAAAGACAACTAATATTGCAATGATAACAAATACTCCAACACCGCTACGCAAAAGGTTTATACTTCCCTGAATAGTCTTATACGCTTCTGATATCGCTGTACCGACTATAGGGATAAAAGATGACAGAGTAAATCTTACTGCTCTTGCTGTTACCGAATCATAAGCAGTTGTTATCATAGAACGGATAGTAAGCATTGCGGAAAACACCGTCATAATAAACGCTATCAGCCACTTTATTACTTTTGAAAACATATCACAAAATCCTTGCAGATTTACTTTGTCTGTAATTGAAGATGAAACCGAAAAGCCTAAAAATACATTTAATAAGGGTGCTATAAATTTCGAAGATAACTGTGACACAATCTGACATGATGATAAAATCATAGTATAATACCCGGCAGAACTTACAGTTTTACCGGAAAAAGCAAGTATTCCTATCATAATGGGCACATACAAAATCATAAAATCCGATGCTTCTCTTATGGTAGCAATAGAATAATCTATTAAACTGATTACAGGTACTATCAAAACTGCCGTGATACATAATGTTGATACAAGCGACATAACTTCCTGCATAGAAGTTTGCCTTAATGAACTTTTGTAACTGTCAAGTATTGCGTATATTAAAATAATCGCTATAACACACGAACAGGATGTAAACGGTGAAACTGCGTTTTCTCTGAATTTTTCGAGGACTAGGTTTATTACCGAGTCACCTTTTATGTTGTTAAGTTGTGTTAAGTCAGCATCATCAACCGACAATGATTTTAAGTCTTCTTTGACTTCATCTGACAGAGAACTTACAAGGCTGTCTATATTGCCTTTGAATTCGTCGGTAACTTCTGCGTTACAAGGAATTATAAATATAAAAAGAATTGATATGATAAATGTTGTTATGAATAACTTTTTCATACTATGTACCCGAAACAAGCGATACAACCGTATTAAGCACTTGAGTAAACAACGGCAAAGATGTCATAAGTACAATGATTTTTCCTGCGAGAGAAATGTTACCTGTGAGTACATCCATTCCCGCTTCTTTTGTGCAATCACAGGTGAATTCAGTTAAAAAGCAAATACCCAATACTTTTAGCAAAATCTCTATATATTCCGATGAAATCTGACCTTTTGAGAGTATTTCATTTACCTGAGTTACTGATGACAAAACAATGTCAATAACCGAAAACAATATGAGTATTGCTCCGCCAATTGAAATAAGAAGTGCAATTTCGCTGTTATATCTTTTTATCGTTAATGCAAGAACTGCTGTGACTATTCCAACACAACAGATTGCAATTATCTCTTTACTCATAGCCCGAATGTTGTTTTGATTGTTGAAAACAAATCACTTATCTGTGTAATTATCATCATAAGTGCAACAATCAACCCCGCTATAGTGGTCAGAAGTGCCTGGTCTTCCCTTCCGCTTCGTATCAATAACTGGTTTAGTATTGCTACAATAATGCCTATTGCCGCAATTTTAAATATCATATCAACATCCATAATATTACCGTCCTTTAAATGAGAATTATTGCCAATGTCATTCCTATGCTGAAGCCAAGGAGTGTATATAGTCTCGATTTCTTTTCTATATCTTCTTTTGCTGACTCTATATTTTCTTTGAGCAAGCCTTGATAAAGCAGTATATTACTTATTTCTCCTTCTGTATCGGTTTTCCCTATTTCGTTTGAAAACTCAACGAGAAGTTTTATATCGTTGTCATTTAGTGTGTTTTGATAGTTTTTCAGCATATTTTTCCATTGTGCAGAAAATGATAGATTATCCGTAAAACTGTAACCAAGAAAACTGTCGTTAAATATATCTGCGAGACTGTTTGAAGAATACTTGATTTTTGTATAGGCATTATCAAGAAGATTTACGAAATTTTGCAATATTTCCTTGCGTTTACTTAACTTTCTTGAATATTTGTTGCCTAAAATCGTAGAACAGAAAATAAGTAAAATACATCCCAACAACTTTATCAAAGTCTTACCTCGCTTATATCCATTGTTTTTTTGATTTCTCCCACATTTTCTCTTGTATCAAGAAAAATTATTTTAGAAAACGCGTAAGTTTTAAGTAAGTTCTTCAGATTTTCTCTTACAAGTAAGTCATTTTCACTGTTACAGTGTACTGTTGCAATAAACGAAACACCGCAGTTAACTGCATTTCGTACAGCATCTATATCTTCAATACTTCCAAGTTCATCACAAACAATAATCTGTGGTGACATTGTTCTTATTGCCTGCTCTATTGCAACAGATTTTTTGTAATTATCATAAACATCGCAAAGACCGATATCGTTTTGAGATATTCCGTTTACCGTAGCGGAAATTTCGTTTCTTTCGTCGATAAGGCTTGTTTTATATTGATACGAAATCGTACGTGCAATATCTCTTATCAAAGTTGTCTTTCCGCTTGATGGCGGTCCGCAGATAAGAACTCCATTTTGTGGATTTAAAAAGTTGAGCAAAGTTTTTGAACAGCCCTTTATTTCTCTTGAAATACGAATGTTTATCGAAGAAATATCCTTGATATTCACTATACTTTCACCGTTTGTGACTGCGGTACCGCATATTCCTGCTCGGTGTCCGCCTTTTAACGTTATGTATCCGTTGTTTATTTCGTACTGTCGTGAATATACTGAATAATTGCATATATTATGAAAAATCTCGAATATCTCATTTTTACTGCATATATGCATTTTCTGGTCTGTGATTTTATTTACTACACAACCGTTTTCTGTAAAGAACAACTGCTCGTTATTGCTATATATTGATACAGGTCTGTTTGTCCGCAAAATGATTTCCTGTGCATTCTCGATTTGTACTTTTGTTAAACGATTTAATAATTCACATATTCTGTTAGATAAAACACATCGCAGATAAGAAAACCTTTTTTCAAACTCATCCATTCTTTTGCCTTCCTTTACTAACATATATGAATGCTTGGACAAAAATATAACAAAAAAATTGCCCGCATTATACGGACAATATAGTTATGCTCTTTCATATTTCTTTCTTAAATTGCTTATTGCTTTCTTTTCTATTCTCGATATGTATGACCTTGAAATAGAAAGTTTCTTTGCTATTTCGCGTTGAGTAAGCCTTTTCTTGCCGAAAAGTCCGTAGCGGTAAATAATAATCTCTTTTTCTCTTTCTGTGAGCACTTCATCCATATATCGTGACAGTTTTTCGAGATTTACCTTTGTATCAATGCTATCAAGGATATTGTCATCAACAGAAAGTATATCCATAAGGGTTAGCGGGTTTCCGTCTTTGTCGGTGTCTATTGTTTCATTCAGCGAAACATCTTGTGATGACTTTTTATTGTTACGAAAATGCATCAGTATTTCATTTTCGATACAGCGAGAAGCATAACTCGAAAGTTTGATGTTTTTATTTATATCAAAAGTATTTATCGCTTTAATAAGTCCTATTGTACCGATAGAAACAAGGTCATCTTGCTCTTCTGAATTTATATAGTATTTCTTGATTATATGTGCAACCAATCGTAAATTGTGTTCTACTAAAATATTTCTTGCATTTATATCACCGTTTGAAGCAAGTTTTAGGTATTTTTCTTCTTCCGATTTAGTCAAAGGTTTTGGAAAAGTATCGCTTTTACAAACATGCAGAACAAAGAAAAAGAGATACTTTGACAGATATGCTAAAATTTCAAACAAAAAACCACCTCTTGAAATAGATATTCAAAAGGTGGTATAAATTTGCAAGTCCCATTATAAGTTTTCGTCAAACTCACGGAGTTTTAATTCTTTGTTGTGTTCAAGAGCCCAATTGATACTCCAGTCACTTCTGAAAAGAAGCAAATTGTTTCCTTTGAAATCCTGGACTACTTTTGTATCCGATGCCAAATCAAGCGTTTTATAATCGCTGTCGGAGTCAATCCATCTTACATACTGATACGGCAAAGTGTTCATAATGATTTCAACATTATATTCGTTTTCAAGTCTGTATTTCAAAACATCAAACTGCAACACTCCGACAACTCCTACATATACTTCTTCCATACCCGATTCAGGTTCATGGAAAATCTGGATTGCACCTTCTTGTGCAATTTCATTCATTCCTTTGATGAACTGTTTACGCTTCATTGTGTCTTTTTGTCTAATCAGAGCAAAGTGTTCGGGCGCAAAAGTCGGAATTCCTTTGAATTTGAATTTTTGTCCCGGGGTAACTATTGTATCTCCGATTGAGAAAATACCGGGGTCAAAAACTCCGATAATATCGCCGGCGTATGCTTCGTCTACAATTTCTCTTTCCTGCGCCATAATCTGCTGTGGTTGAGAAAGTTTCATCTTTCTGTCAGCCTGAACATGATAGACTTCCATATTCTTATCGAATTTTCCGGAACAAATTCGCATAAATGCTACTCTGTCACGGTGTGCTTTGTTCATATTTGCTTGAATTTTGAATACAAATGCAGAGAAGAAGTCAGAGTCGGGCTCGATTATTTCTTCGCCTGCTTCCCTTGCAAGCGGTTTTGAAGTAAGGTTTAAAAACTCCTTCAAGAAGACTTCAACGCCGAAATTAGTCAAAGCAGAACCGAAGAAAACAGGAGTCAGTTCGCCTTTTCTGACTAAATCCAAATCAAATTCATTTCCAGCACCATCTAAAAGTTC
Source organism: Ruminococcus sp. (assembly GCA_045617705.1). GTDB lineage: Bacteria > Bacillota > Clostridia > Oscillospirales > Acutalibacteraceae > Ruminococcoides. Next base: position 2,264 of record JAZLJE010000078.1, on the reverse strand, counting down.
AATATCTTCTAAAAGTCTATCCCGTTGACCGTACATTAGTTTTGAGTCTAAATCTGGGTCAGTCAGTAAAAGTTCCTGCTTTTCTACTTCTTTTTGACCGTTATTTGCAGTAAAACATACAATTTTGTCTTCTCTTCTGTCGTAAACGCCCATAAATTCTTTACCAGAACCGATAGGCCAGTTCATAGGACAGGTATTTATTCCGAGTACATTTTCGATATCTTCGAGTAAATCAAAAGGATTTTTCGAATCTCTGTCCATTTTATTGATGAAAGTGATTATCGGGATATGACGCATTACACAGACTTTAAAAAGTTTAATCGTCTGATTTTCTACACCTTTTGAGCCGTCAATTACCATAACAGCAGCATCAGCAGCCATCAGCGTTCTGTAAGTATCTTCGGAAAAGTCTTGGTGTCCGGGTGTATCAAGAATATTTATGCAGTAACCATTATATTTAAATTGCAATACTGACGAAGTTACCGAAATGCCTCTTTGCTTTTCAATTTCCATCCAGTCAGATACGGCGTGTTTTGAAGTTTTCTTGCCTTTTACAGAACCGGCAAGATTTATTGCACCTCCGTAAAGCAACAGTTTTTCTGTCAAAGTTGTCTTACCCGCGTCAGGGTGAGAAATAATGGCAAATGTTCTTCTCTTATTTATTTCATCACTATATATGCCCATAAATACCTCCGAGAGCAAAAGTAAAAATATTACGAAAAATATTGTGAAAATTAAAAGACTATGTTATAATATACCATAATTATTGTGTAAATACAAGAATACATTATCCACGGAGGAAAATATTTTGGAACTCTTTGACAAAGCAATGGACCTTGCTGTAACAGCGCACCAAGGTTCTACCAGAAAATCATCAAATACGCCCTACATACTTCATCCTGCTGAGGTTGCTGCAATTGCATCAAGAATGACGGATAATTTAGATGTCTTGTGTGCAGCACTTTTGCACGATGTTGTTGAAGACGCTAATATATCTTTAGACTATATTGAAAAAGAATTCAACTCTTATGTTGCAATGCTTGTTTCCTGCGAAACTGAAAACAAAAGAAAAGACCTCCCCTCTTCACAGACCTGGAAAATTCGCAAACTTGAATCAATAAATGATTTAGCGAAAATCACAGATAAAGGTGCAAAAATCATTTGGCTTGCTGATAAACTTTCAAATATGCGTTCTATTGCATCGGTTTATGCAGAAATCGGAGATGCAGTTTGGAATAATTTCCACCAAAAAGACAAAGACGAACAAAGATGGTATTACGAATCCGTTCTGGAAAACCTTACAGAACTTTCACAATATCCGGCATACCAAGAACTGAAATCCCTTGTCTATTATGTATTTGACAGTAAGGAGGAAAACAATGACTAACATTACATCTAAATTAGAAAATGATATATTAACAATTTTTATTGAAGGTGTAATTGACACCAATAACGCCGACTCTGTCGAAGCATCTATAAAAGAAGAAATGAGTGCAAACCCTTCAAACAGTGTTATACTCGATTTTGACAAACTCGACTATATTTCATCTGCCGGACTTCGTGTTATTTTGAGACTCAGGAAATCACTTTCCGACCTTAAAATTATCAATGCTAACCCTGAAGTATATACAATTTTTGTAAATACAGGATTTTCCGAAATGCTCAAAATTGAGAAAGCGTATCGAAGATATTCTGTTGACGGATGTGAAATTATCGGTAACGGTGCAAAAGGTACTGTATATCGACTTGACTGTGAAACTATCATAAAAGTATATAAAAATTCAGACAGTCTTCCGGCAATTCACAAAGAACGCGACCTCGCCCGTCGTGCATTTATTCTTGGTATTCCTACTGCAATTTCATATGATGTTGTTAAAGTCGGAGATTCTTACGGCTCTGTTTTTGAACTGCTTGATGCAAAATCATATACTCAACTTATCAGAGAAAATCCCGATAACTTTGATGAATATGTAAAATCATTTGCGGATTTATTAAAGAACATACATACAACTATCGTTTCAAAAGACGATATGCCGGATATAAAGCCCTTTATTTTTAATTGGCTTGACGAGATAAAAGGACATATCACAGAAGACCAGTACAATAAACTCTATGATATGATTAACAAAGTACCTGATACACTTAATATGCTCCATTGCGATTTTCATACCAATAATGTTATGATGCAAAACGGTGAAACTTTGCTTATCGATATGGACACTTTATCGAGAGGTAATCCGATATTCGAACTTGCTAACATCTAC
>JAZLJE010000077.1:0-7506 GCA_045617705.1 Ruminococcus sp. | reverse complement strand
CTGTTCTTCATTTTGGGCAGCGAGTTCTTTATCAATTACAGATTGATTTTCCGTAGAAAAGACAAGGGGGTTAAATAATATGAGTGGATTTATCTCTTTGTTTCAAGCCGCTGTAGTTTTCGGTACCGTTATTATGTTCGGTGCTGTCGGTGAGATTATCACCGAAAAATCCGGTAACCTTAACCTTGGTGTTCCCGGTATTATGTTTTTAGGCGGTATCGCAAGTTTGGCAGGTACATTTATGTATCAACTTAGTGTCAACAATGCTTTACAATCTGCTTATGATGCTTTTATCGCGTCGGGCGGAGTTAAAGAAAACTTTGCACCGAGCGGTGCACTTGCATTCTTCAGCGAACAAAGTTCTTCTGCCGCAACAGGTTTTGCCGCAAACGGATGGATAGGAGTAATAATTGCTTTCCTCTGTGCATTTTTGGCTGCGGCTTTCGGCGGATTTATCTTTGCATTTTTGACTATCACTCTTCGTGCAAACCAGAATGTAACAGGTCTTACACTTACAATATTCGGTTCAGGTGTTGCAAACTTCTTCGGCGGTTCGCTTAACACTCTTGCAGGCGGTGTAGGTCAGATTTCCGTTGAAACAACAAGCAGGGCTTACCGTACGGGAATTCCGTTCTTAGCAGACCTTGGTGTTGTCGGTGAACTCTTCTTCTCTTACGGTTGGCTTGTATATGTTGCTCTTCTTGTTGCTATATTCTGTCAATATTATCTCACACGCACAAGAATAGGTCTTAACCTTCGTGCCGTCGGTGAGAACCCCGCAACGGCAGACGCAGCAGGTATCAATGTTACTGCTCATAAATATCTTGCCACCTGCATAGGCGCAGGTATCTCAGGTATCGGCGGATTGTTCTATGTTATGGACTACACAAAAGGTACTTGGGCAAACGACGGTACCATCGAGGCCCTCGGCTGGCTTGCAGTTGCACTTGTTATCTTTGCTACATGGCGTCCGAAGAACGCTATCTGGGGTGCTTATCTTTTCGGTGTTCTCTATTGGGCATACCTCTATATCGGTGGACTTACCCGTGCTTCACAGGAAATTTTCAAAATGCTCCCGTATATCGTTACGATTGTCGTTTTGATTTTCATTTCTTTGAGGAAGAAGAAAGAAAACCAGCCTCCGGCTGCTCTCGGACTTCCGTATTTCAGAGAAGACAGATAATTCTTACAAAATAAAAGCCCCTTTGCAATTGAGCGGCTTCCCTAAGTGAAACCACCCTTTGCGAGGGGCATTACTTTGAAGGTGTAAAAATGGCTTTATTATTAAGAAATGTTCGTTGTGCGGTTTCGTGTGACAAACACGATACAGTCTACGAGAAAGTTGATATTTTCTGTGAAGACGGTATCATCAAAGAAATCGGAAAAGACCTTGATGTTGCAGCAGAAAAGGTTATTAACTGTACCTATATGATGTGCTATCCGGGACTTGTCAACTCCCACCACCACATGTATCAGTATTTTTCCAGAAACCTGCCACAGACACAGAACCTTGAACTTTTCGACTGGCACACTATCCTCTACGGAATATGGAAAAATGCCGATGATGAAGTAATCAACTTGAGTTCAAAATGTGCTTTGGCTGAACTTGCAAAAACAGGTTGTACTACTTGCTTTGACCATCAGTATCTTTTCCCTGCAGGAAATTCTATAAACTTTCTTGATGCCCAGTTTGCCGCAGCAGATGAAGTCGGTATGCGACTTTACACATCCAGAGGTAGTATGAATATGAGCCAAAAAGACGGTGGACTTCCGCCCGACAGCGTTGTGCAGACAACCGACCAAATTCTCAAAGATACTATGGAAGCGTTAGAAAAGTATAACGATAAATCATGGGGCTCAATGAGAAATGTTGCGGTTGCACCTTGTGCACCGTTTACCGTTACTGCTGACCTTTATCGCGAGTCTGCTCACCTTGCACGCCAGATGGGCGCAAGAATTCATACCCACCTTTGCGAAACAAAAGACGAGGAAACATTTACCTTAACAGCGTTTAAAATGCGTCCGCTTGAATATATGCAGTCTTTAGGAATGGTCGGTGACGATGTTTGGTATGCTCACGGCATACATTTTAACGATGAAGAACTTGATGTTCTCTCAAAAACAGGCACAGGCGTTGCCCATTGTCCTATATCAAATATGAAACTTTCTTCCGGCGTTGCCCGTATTCCCGATATGCTACAGCGTAATATCAAAGTCGGTCTTGCGGTTGACGGCAGTGCTTCAAATGACGGCTCTAATCTTTTGGAAGAAATGAGAGTTGCATATCTTCTTTCCCGTGCATTCTACGGAGCAAAATCCCCGACAGCATACGATTTTCTGAAAATGGCAACTGTCGGTTCGGCTTCACTTTTGGGCAGAGATGATATCGGCAGTATCGAAATCGGCAAGTGTGCCGATATGTTCCTTATCGACAAACGCAGAGTTGAACTTGTCGGTGCGGCGTATGACCCGAAAGCAATGCTTGCTACTGTCGGATATAAAGGTGCTGTTGACTACACCATAGTCGGCGGAAATGTCATAGTTGAGGAAGGAAAACTCAAGAATATTGACGAAGAACACCTTACCGAAATCGGTCACGAAAAGATAAAATCTTATCTTAATATGGAATAAAAAACGGCTGTCACTTATCGTAAAGTGACAGCCAAATTTTTGTAAGTTACAAATTATCCGAAATATCTTTTGAGTAAACCTTTGAAGCCTGCACCGTGGCGTGCTTCGTCTTTTGCCATCTCGTGAACTGTGTCGTGGATAGCATCAAGGTCGAGAGCCTTTGCACGCTTTGCAAGGTCAAGTTTGCCGGCGCACGCGCCTGTCTCGGCTTCTATACGAAGTTCGAGATTTTTCTTTGTGGAGTCTGTGATAACTTCACCGAGCAACTCGGCAAATTTTGCGGCGTGTTCTGCTTCTTCAAAAGCGTATTTTGTGTATGCTGCGGAAATTTCGGGATAGCCTTCTCTGTCGGCAACTCTTGCCATAGCAAGGTACATACCGACTTCGCTGCATTCACCCTCAAAATTTGCTCGAAGGTCAGCGATGATGTCTTCTCTTACACCTTTTGCAACACCTACAACATGTTCACAGGCAAAGCCTGCGTTCTCGTCCATTTTTGTGAATTTTTCACCGGGGACTTTGCATACGGGACAGTTTTCGGGAGGAGTATCTCCTTCGTGAACATAACCGCATACGGGGCATACCCATTTAGCCATAATAATTACCTCCTAAAATTTGATACTTTCATTCTATCACAAAAAATTTTTTTATTACTGTAAATTAGAATAATTCCGTAAGTTTTATAATAAATATTTACTATTACGAATAGGAGTGATAGTATGCCGTCAGTATTTTTGAGTCCGTCATTACAGGAGTTTAACCCTTATGTCGGGGGAGGTAACGAGGAATATTATATGAATCTTATAGCCGATGCGATGGAGCCGTATCTTCAAAGAAGCGGGATAGAATTTGACAGAAACTCTCCGTCACAGACTTTGTCGCAGGCAATAGCACAGTCAAATTCTAAAAATTACGATTTGCATTTTGCGATACATTCAAACGCTTCCCCTCAAAGTTCGTCGGGAAAGGCAAGAGGAGCACAGTTTTACTATTATCCGACAAGCAGTAAAGGCAAAAAGTTTGCAGATATAGCGGCTGAAAATTACAGCGATGTTTACCCGCTAAACGATAAAATAAACACACTTTCCACAACATCACTTGCCGAAGTGAAAAGGACAAAAGCCCCATCGGTTTTGGCGGAAGTTGCCTATCACGACAATGTTGAAGACGCAAATTTTATCAGAGAAAACATAGATAATATAGCAAGAAACTTGAGTGAGAGTATAGCAGAGTTTTTAGGTGTACCTTTTGTCGGATAAATATCTTGAAAAAATACAAAAAGTAATTATAATATAGATATAAAATACAGGAGGCGGTAAAATGAAAGAATTAGATATGAAAAAAATCGAGATTACTCTCGACAGTTTAAGAAAGAATAATATGGAAGCGTATTACTGTGACAGTTCACAAGATGCAGTTGAACTTGTAAAAACGCTTATCAAAAAAGGTGATACAGTCACCCACGGCGGAAGTGAAACCCTGAAAGAAACAAAGGTACTCGATTTGCTTAAAAACGGGGACTATACTTACCTTGACAGAAGCGCCTGCAAAGACAAAGACGAAATTGAAGAAGTCTATCGCAAAGCGTATTTTGCCGATGCGTATTTTGCAAGCAGTAATGCCGTAACCGAAAACGGTGTACTTTACAATGTTGACGGAAATTCAAACCGCGTTTCCGCTATTCTTTACGGTCCGAAATCGGTTATTATGCTCTGCGGATATAACAAGGTTGTCCGCGATTTGGATGAGGCTGTTTACAGAGTAAAGACAGTTGCCGCACCGAAGAACACAAAAAGACTGAACTGCCCCACTTTCTGCAAAGAAAACGGCCAATGCCTTTCGATAGGCAGTGACGCGTCCTATATGTGCGACGGATGTAACAGTGACGGACGAATTTGCTGTAACTATGTTGTTTCTGCAAAACAACGCCAAAAAGGAAGAATAAAAGTCATCCTTATCGGCGAAAAATTAGGCTACTGATATATGTAAGCGGTCCAAAGACCGCAAAAGATTTATTTGCTCTGATTAGAGTTCTGGTTAGAGTTCTGGTTAGAGTTCTGGTTTTGATTGTTGTTCTGACTTGATTTTTGGTTGTTGTTTTGGTTTGAATTCTGGTTTGAATTCTGGTTAGAATTCTGGTTAGAATTCTGGCTTTTGTTCTGGTTGTTGTTCTGATTAGAGTTTTGGTTGCTCATTATGACACCTCCCTTTTCACTTTTATTATTTGATTAAATTTGAGGAATATTCAAATGGACGATTTTTTGCTTTCAATTAAAGATATTTTAGGCAAAGATTTTGACAAATTTTTGCAAACTATGGACAAAGAGCCATACCGCGCAATAAGAATAAATACTTTGAAAGCAGACAAAAAGACTGTCCTTTCTTCGCTTGATTTTGTTAAAGAGCAAACGCCTTTTTGCGAAGACGGTTATTACATAAAGTCCGGTGCGGAAAATGTCGGAAATCATCCGCTTCACCACTGTGGTGCTTACTATGTTCAAGAACCGTCTGCGATGTCGGCGGTTACTATGCTCAATGTGCAAAAAGGGGACAAGGTGCTTGACCTTTGTGCCGCACCCGGCTCAAAATCGACACAGATAGCCTCTGCTTTGTCAAATGAGGGTTTGCTCTGGACAAATGAAATCGTTCCCAAAAGAGCAAGTATACTTTTGTCAAACATTGAACGAATGGGGATTAGAAACGCAGTTGTATCTTCCGAAAGCCCCGAAAATCTTTGCCCTAAATTTGACTCGTGTTTTGATAAAATTCTTGTTGATGCTCCGTGTTCGGGTGAAGGGATGTTTCGAAAAGACAAAAACGCCTTTGATGAATGGAGCAAAGAGCATGTCAAAGCCTGTGCAGTTCGGCAGTTGAATATTTTGGAAAGTGCTAAACTTGCCCTCAAAGCGGACGGTGAAATGGTCTATTCCACCTGTACTTTTTCAAAGGAAGAAAACGAGGGTGTTGTCACAGAGTTTCTAAAACGCAACAGGGATTTTGAACTTATTGACTCGAATTGCGATTTTGGGACAAACACTTTAAAATATGCAAAAAGGATATTTCCTTTTCAAGGCGGAGAGGGGCATTTTGCCGCGAAATTTCGGAAAATCGACGGCGAAATTTTCGACAGCACATATCGATATGAAAAGTATAGCGACGATGCTTTTCTTGATGAAATCTTTGTCCCCGATACCTACAAAAACCTTTACAGAGTAAAGGACAGGCTTTATTCATTGCCGAGTGTGTTGCCCGACATATCGCATTTGAATATTTTGCGGGCGGGTGTCCTTGTCGCAGAAATAAAAAAAGGTCGTTTAGTGCCTTGCCACAATGCTTTTTCGGCATCAAATATTTTTGAATGTATCAATGTGCTTGACTTATCTCTTGACGACGAAAGGCTCAAAAAATTCCTGCACGGTGAAGAAATCGAAGTTGAAAAGGGACTCGACGGCTATACCGTCGTTTGTGTCAACGGAATAACTTTGTCATTCGGAAAAGCCAAAAACGGCAGATTGAAAAACAAATATCCGAAAGGATTGAGAACGCTTTAATGGACAATCTTACCAACATAAATACAGTAAAAGAATTACTTAATAAATACGGATTTACCTTTTCGAAGGGGCTTGGACAAAACTTTATCGTAAACCCGTCTGTATGCCCGAAAATGGCAGAACTTTGCGGAGCAAGCGGTATCGGCGTTATCGAGATAGGTCCGGGCTTTGGTGTTCTTACAAACGAACTTTGCAAAATTGCAAAAAAGGTAGTCGCTGTCGAAGTTGACAAAAGGCTTTTGCCCGTACTTTCTGAAACACTTTCCGAATATGATAATCTCAAAATAGTAAATGCCGATGTTCTTGAACTTGATATACAAAAACTGATTGACGAGGAGTTTTCCGATATGGATGTTATAGTATGTGCAAATTTGCCGTACTATATCACCTCGCCCGTGATTATGAAACTGCTTGAAGAAAAGTCGCGGATAAAGTCGCTCACGGTTATGGTGCAAAAAGAAGCGGCACAAAGAATTTGTGCCGATGTGGGAACAAGAGAATGCGGTGCAGTCACCGTTTCGGTGCATTATTACAGTAAGCCCGAATACCTTTTTTCTGTGTCAAAAGGCTCGTTTATGCCGTCACCGAAAGTCGACTCTGCAGTTATAAGACTCGATATTCTCGATACTCCAAATGTTAAGGTAAAAGATGAAAAAACTTTTTTCAAAGTAGTTCGTGCTTCTTTTTCGCAAAGACGAAAAACTATCGTCAATGCCTTGTCGGCAGGTTTATCGCTTGACAAGTCAGTAATATTTGATATACTGAAAATGTCGGATGTTGACTCTATGCTTCGCGGAGAAAAACTTACTCTCGAAGACTTTGCGAAAATTTCCGACTTGCTCTATGAGAAAACTTTGTAAAGGGGGATAACCTTGCAAAAGAAAAGATTTATTATGATTATCGCACTCATTGTACTTTTGAGTGTTTGCATCGCTTTGATGCTTATATCCCTGTTAAGTGACCAGGCAACTTTTGCAAAAATCAGCAGTTATGTTGCTATCGGCGGGGTTATCGTTACCCTTGTCGGGCTTGTGATAATAATTAGGATGAATTCAAGCACAAGGGAAAACAGAGAGCAAATTAAAGAGATAGAAAAACTTCTTGAAGAAGAACGAGCAAAAACAAATAATGAATAAAAATTACGCCTTAACTGAAATTCAGTTAAGGCGTTTTTATGTGTTAGTTACATTCTTTCAGGGCAGGTGATATTGAACATATCGAGAACATTTTTAATTACTGTTTTTGCACCTAAACAAAGTGTAAGTCTTGCCTGCATAAGGCTTTCGTCTTCGCCTTTAACACGGCACGCGTTGTAGAACTTGTG
>JAZLJE010000076.1:0-10680 GCA_045617705.1 Ruminococcus sp. | reverse complement strand
GAATATCGGAAGCATTACCTCGATACCGATGTCAAAAAGTCCGACTACATCAAGCAAACATATAAGTATTGATACGATATAAGTAATCAGCAAAATAGTTGACACAAAAATGTTTGCTTCTATCTCGTTCTTTTTGAAAACTTCGTCGCTGACAAAAACGCTTTTAAATTTTGACCATATCTTATTATTTTTTATTTCCATAGTATCAAACTCTACTTTACATTTCTTTTAGCAACTCTGTTGTTCTTCTGTACATACGCTTTTCGACTCTGTATGTAACAAATGCACAAAGGGCAACAAGCAACACGCAGAAAACTATAATCAAAACAGCAGACATATTAAACACAAAAAACGTAAGCAAACCGATTATAGTGCCGAATATTACCGTTCCTAAAATAGCGATAATGACATACACAGCGGTAAGCACTCCGCCTTTTGTGATATCTGTTTCATTTTCCCAACTGATATTTGCTCTCTTTACAGAAGAAATTATTGAAAAATCGGTACAAATTATCAGCAAGAGGAAATTCAGTATCGTGCCGAAAATTATCGACAGCCACGAAACGCAGCCCAAAATGCACATAGCGGTCAGGATGATGAATGTGTAAACCGTGCTTGTGATAAACACAATAGACAAAGAGGCATTTCGTTTTGCTTTTATCTGGTCTTTGTACGACATCGGCAGGTTTTTCATATATACAAATGATTTGCCCTCACGGGAAATTGATGAAAACGCGATAATGTTGATACCCGAAACGAAAAATGCAGAAAACATTGCCACAACAAAAGGTACAAGCATACTGTACATAAGATGAACAGGTGAATTGGCATCCCTCATCGCATCGATAAATGAACTGTCTGTTGAACCTCCGTTTTGTAAAATCATCGGCAAGAACATCAGCATCGGCCACAAAAACGGAATGACAAAACCGTTAATCAAAAACGCGGGGGTACGCCTTACCATTATCATATCTTTTTTTGTATAACTCTTTACTGCCGACTTTCTTTTTGATACAGACTGCACATCGCTGTCGGAAAGTTTCTTCGAACTTGATGAAGTTGCGACTATCGACAAAGCACTCTTTAAGTAGAAAAACTTCGCTATTATGTAATACAGTAAAAATGAAGCACAGGAAATCAATATCGCAATAAGAAGGGACAAAACATCGAAGTTCTCCGAAAATTTAATCAAAAACGGAATTACGGGGATGATTGAAACAACTTTCATTATTGCGTTTATAATTGTTTCAAGTGAGTTTTTCAGTTCATCGGTTGAACTTGAATTGAGAAACATTACAAGTATCATAAAGGCAAATGAGATGCCCATACCGATAAAAGTAATCAAATCCTTGTTGCGTGCAAAACGGAAAATCGAAAAGAAAATGATAATCAAAGTGCCGGCAATACCGAGTGAAAACAACGGTACAATAACAAACGCAATAATTGAAGTAAGATAAAAACTAATCGGTGCATTTGATGCTATACCGTAGCCGACACAAAAAGGTACGATAATAAAGCCTGCAACGATATATAAAAAGCCGGCTGTGTTGATAAACTTTACTGTTGCGAGTTGTGACGATGAAAACGGCATTGTCGTAAGTACAGACAAATCCGACGACATAAAAAGTCGATTGACAAAGCGTATCAGCGACCACATAAAAACTGTTGTACCCGCAAGAAAGTAAACAAAAGAACAAACAAGGCTTTTACTAAATTCAAAACCAAAAGGTGCAGATGCAAAATACTGTCCGAGAAGATACATACCTATAATCAAAGCAATAGCGAGAGTTATCAAAACAGGAAGTTGGGCATCGCTGTTTTGATTATTGTTGCCGGCGTTTTCACCTTTCTCGCATTTTCGAAGCACTCTTGAAAGTAACAAAATCTTATTCATTGTTGTCACCCGTAATCTTCAGGAAGATGTTTTCCAAGTCTTCGCCCGGATAGCGGTCTTTGATTTCAGTAAGAGTTCCCGTAAACTGAATTACTCCGTGCTTTATGATGATTATTCTGTCACAGAGTTTTTCTGCTACTTCGAGAACATGGGTAGAAAACAAAACGCTGTTTCCTTTGTCACAATGTTCGCGCATCATTTGCTTTAACTCAAATGCAGACTGGGGGTCAAGTCCTAAAAGCGGCTCATCCAAAAGCCAGATTTTCGGGTTATGTATAAGACAGCCCAAAACCATCATTTTCTGTCGCATACCGTGTGAGTAAGACAGGATAGTATTATTCAGTGCGTCAAAAAGTCCGAAACGTTTTGAATAATCCTCGATAAATTCGGTTCTTGTCTTTGTATCAACTCCATAGACATCTGCCATAAAATTCAAATATTCTATTCCCTTCAGCCTTAAAAAGTGGTCGGGAGAATCAGATACAAAACCAAACTGCATTTTTGCTTCAATCGGTTTTTTCATTATATCGATACCGTTTAGCAAAATTTCGCCGTTGTCGGGTTTTAGGGAACCTGTTATCATACTCAATGTCGTAGTTTTTCCTGCGCCGTTAGGTCCGATAAATCCCGTAATTGCACCGTCGGGTGCTACCCACGAGGTGTCATTTACGGCAATAAAGTTTTTTGAGAATTTTTTTGTCAGATTTTTTACTTCAATCATTTATATCACCTTATTTCCATTTTAGAATAATAACCCCTATTATCCCAAAATAAATTTTCGCATTATAAAGTATATCACAATAAAGAGAAAAAATCAACGAAAATCACAAAAAGTGCAGAGCCAAAATCGGCTCTGCACATAAATAATATTTCTACATATTTTCAGGATTTTTTATTCTTTGTTTTTCTAAAACACGCCTTGTCAAAAGACGGGTTAAACGCGTAGAAATTCTTTGAATCGAGTTTGTCGGTCAAAAGTCTCAAATTTTCGCCGAAACGCTGGTAGTGAACTACTTCTCTTTCGCGCAAGAATCTTATCGGGTCGAGTACATCGGGGTCATCGCAAAATCTGATTATATTATCATAGGTTGTGCGTGCCTTTTGCTCTGCGGCAAGGTCTTCGTGGAGGTCGGTTATCGGGTCGCCTTTTGACTGTATATAGGCGGCTGTAAAGGGCACACCCGCAGCGGATGACGGGTAAAATCCCGCTGTATGGTCTACAAAATACTGGTCAAAGCCCGCTTCTTTTATCTGCTTTTCGTTTAGGTCTTTTGTCAGTTGATAAACGATTGCACCTATCATTTCAAGGTGTCCGAGTTCCTCTGTACCGATATCGGTAAGCGTTGCTTTGAGTTCCGGCAAGGGCATTGAAAAACGCTGTGAAAGATAGCGAAGCGACGCGCCGAGTTCGCCGTCAGGTCCGCCGTACTGAGAAATTATCAATTTTGCAAGGGCAGGGTTTGTTCTTTTTATCTTTACCGGATATTGAAGTTGTTTTTCGTATACAAACATTATTTTTCATCCTCCGTATCCCAAGGCCACGGGTTTTTCACCCAAAGCCAAGTATTATTGTTTTCATCAGATTTTTTCAGAGGACCGAATTTTGTTTCGTATTCCCTGACAAGAGGGGTTACTGTTTTCTTATATTCGTTCAACTTGTTGAGCATACTTTTATCATCGGGGTGAGTATCCAAAAAAAGTTGAATGTCGATTATAGCAAACTTATAGGTTGATATTTTTTTCAGCAGGATTTCTCGTTCGGTCATATTATATCACCGTCACAATCTCTGCCGAAAAACGGCTTGTTTATAGATTTGAACATTGTTCCGTTTTCAAATCCCTGGATGGGATGATAAGTTGCAGGAGAATGTGACTGGAAAGGCACATAAGCCATACCGTCTACTGTATCTTTCGGAAGCGGTGAGATACCGTACTCCTGCATTACATCTAAATTTATCAAGAAAATTACTCCTTTATGGCGAAATGTCGCCATTGCTACATTCTATGATAAATCTGTCGAAAAGTGCAAAACATAGCAAATGCCGAGACGAAATTTTTTCGCCTCGGCATTTTTAGTGTTTAGTATTTAGTTTTTAGAAACCATTAGCCCCAGTAACCGGGTGAATTACCGCCCATTTCGCCCCAATCGGAGATATGGTATGTACCTTCCTGAATAGAAAGGTCATCGGTCTGGTTCCACTTGTTCTCCCATATATTCTCGGTTGTTGCACCGTTCATACGACAGAAGATAACACTTGAATATCCCTCGGGGATATCGGCTGAATAGATACCGCTTGAGTAGTATTTCATACTTACCCAAACAGGATCGCCGGAGCCGCCAAAGAAGTAAGCAGAGAATCTTGCGCCGTCAACATTCCAGATAGACGGTTCAAGATAAACAGTACCGCCGTATATCGGTGTCGGAGGATCTGTCGGGTCTTCACCGCCGTAATCGTAGAAGCCGACTTCGTAACCGCCGTCTTCTGCCTGCTCATCTCTACAGTAGATACCGTTTTGCATTGATGGTGAAAGCGGGATGTCGACAGTCTTGCCTGAATTGCCGTCGTTGAAGATAATGCAATCATAGGCCGAAAGGTCGACATATACAGAGTAGATACCTTCGCCGTAGTCGTTATCACCGACATAGGTAAGCGGTTCGCCGGGCCATGTGCCTTCTGAGCCACTCTTCCACATATAGCCATTCACATTCGACCAATACTTGTTATTTGTAAAGTAGAGTGTAATACCTCCGCCCTGTGTCGGGTCTGTCGGGTCATAAGGCTCTAAATTACCAAGTCCCTTAATCGCATTATCGCAATCGTTGTAACCCTTGTCAATTTCCTCGGGTGTTGCGCCGGGGTTCATTGTCAACGCCTTGTATGTATCAACGGCGTTCTTTGCTGCGATATAATACTCATTATCGGAATATACGGATTCGGGATATTTCTTCATTTCTTCGGTAAGTTCGTTGTACTTTTCAACAAACTCTGCGAATGTATGCTCACCGGAAGGCTCGTCAACATATTTGCCTACCCTTGAACCGGGAGTTTCAATCTGAGCGAGATAACGCTGAATAAAGGTTGCATCTACGATGGTAACTTTACCGTCGTTATCACAATCGGAAACGGTCATCGCATCTTCGGAGAATTCACGAATTCCTGCGAGTTTTTGCTGAACATAAGTAGCATCAACGATGGTTACTCTTGTATCGAGGTCAGCGTCACCGTAGAGCAGTCTGTCGGGACCTTCTCTCTCTGTGTAGAGATAAACAACATTTGTAACACCTGCTGTATAGAAGCCTGATGCATTTGACGGAGTGACATAGTCGCCCAAATCTCTTCTCGGAGATGTTGTATAGATAGCACTTGAACTTACATTTGTGTAGTTCTTAACTTCGTCTTTTGCAAGTTGTTTACCTGTTTCCAAATCAATATGGCTTGTTACGATAGAGCAGTTGAATGTTACTACTCTGTCTTTAATCCATGCTTCACCGGATACGGGATAACCCTGTTCACCTGCGCCCGGGTCTTGGCCTGTTCCGTTTGCCGGGTGGAACATTACATAGAAACTTGTTGACGGAACTTTGTACTTAAACCAGCCGTTTCCGAGTTCTGTATCCCTTTCCATACGGGTATTCTTTGTCCACGGACCGACAGGCTCTACAATACCTTTGGCAGTTGAGTAGTAAGCATAGATACAAACTGCACCCCAGCCCCTGGAGTTATAGTAGTGAACAATTGTTTCGTTGTTTGTCAGCGGTTTGTAGTAGTAGTTAAATGAGAGTTCTTTACTGGCATCGAATGTACCGATAGTGCCGCCGGGATATTTAGACGAATCGAGTTCGTAACCCTGAACTGCTGTTACAGGGATAGAGAACGGTGCGCCGTCTTTGAGGCGGAATTTAAGTCTGTATTTTACAGGTTCTTTTGTTGAAGAGTTGAGGAAGTTTACAGTCAGGTAATTCGACTTGATATTCCTTGTATAGTAGAATTTTACTGTGATGTTATCGCCCTGTTTTGCTGTACCGGAGATAGCACCTGTTGTTGAATCAAACTTGTCAAAATCGTGGTCAAAGAGAATAGAGATGTCCTTTGATGCTCTGTATGTCTGACCGTCACGATATTTTGCTGTTTGAGTCTTAACTTTCGAATATGAACCGTCTTTGCTGTCGCGGGTGTAGTGTTCTACTGTGAGTGTTGCTGTGCCATATTTCGGCTGAACATAGTTGTTAAATGAAGTAGAGTCAACAAGAACAACTCCCGAATAAGCGGGAACGGAGTACGAGCCTGATGCTGTACCGAGACTTGCTGTACCTGCTTTCTTGCCGTTTGCAACAACAACCCAGTTACCCGAACAACTGATGGATTTTGCGGAAGCAGTGTTATTCAAAGCAACAATCAAAGTGCTCCACTTGCCGGAAGAAGGTTTTGTAATCTTGTATGCTGTGCAACCGGAAATTGTGGAAATCGAAGTTGCTGTTGAACCTGTAAATCCTGCGAAAGCCTTACGAATAGCAGCAAGACCTGCATAATAATCGGATACATCGGAGTAAGTCTGTGCTCTTGTCCAATCGATAGCGTTCATATTATCGGGGGTACGATAGGAGTTTCCGTCACCGTATTTTGTACGGCAGAACTCTGTACCTGCGAGAGTGAACGGTATGCCTTGTGTTGTCAAAGCAGATGTAAGACCGAGTTTCATCTGGCTTAAGGAAGGCTCACCGGGGTTATTAACGCCCGGTTTATTCTTTTCGTATAAAGCCTCGCTGTCTTCACCGGCAGTAATTTTGCCGTTTACAGCAAGAATTTTATCGAACATACAGAGGTTGTCGTGGTTGTCGGTGTAGTTTACAAGTTGTGTAACAGCACCGGGAAGTTTCGAAGAATTACCGCGTGCTGCGTTAAGAACTTCCGAATCTGTTCCTCCACCGACAAAGCCTGCTTTTTTAGCGCTACCGTGGTCACCTTTCATTCCATCCGAATAAGCCTCGTTAAATCCGCCTATTCTGGAATTAAGTTGTGAGAAGTTCGCGGTTGTTGAACCGTTTGAAATACCGTTGTTGCTGCCACCTATCCAAGGCTCGCCGTACATGAGAATCTTTGTGCTGATTTTGTCAAGTTCGGAACGAATATTGTTCATTGTCGGAACATCAATACAGCCCATAAGGTCAAAACGGAAACCGTCAACATGATATTCATTTGCCCAGTATTTTATGGACTCAAGGATATATTTTCTTGTCATTGTTTTCTCACTTGACAAAACATTTCCGAGACCTGAACCGTCACAGTAGTCGGTAGTGTTCGACATTCTGTAGTAATACTTCGGAACAGTCATCGAAAGTGCAGAGCCTTCGAGAACGAATGTGTGGTTGTAAACAACGTCCATTACAACGGAAATACCTCTGTCGTGCAGAGCCTGGATGAGCATTTTGTACTCTTTAATTCTAACATTACCGTCATATGGGTCGGAAGCATACGCACCGTCGGGAACGTTGAAGTTCTTTGAGTCGTAACCCCAGTTACGAGCATTTTCTGCCTTGTCGGTTTCGTCGATAGACGCAAAGTCGGCGATAGGCATAAGTTGTACGCAGTTTACACCGTGTTCAACAAGATAGTCAACGCAAGTAGCAACTTTACCTTTTCCGCCTACGGTGGTGTTGCCTTCTGTAAACGCAAGGTATTTACCTCTGTTTTCTTCGCTGACACCTGATGATACATCAATAGAGAAGTCACGAACATGAACTTCCCATACTACTGCTTCGCCGGGGTTGTCAAAGAGAACGTGCTTGTCGTTTTCCCAACCGTCGGGGTTGGTAGACTGAAGGTCACAGACCATTGAGCGGTCACCGTTGGCGCCGACTGCCTTTGAATACGGGTCTTGTGTTTCCTTTGTTTCGCCGTCAATCGTCAAAACATAGGTGTAGTATTTGTTCTTATAGTCACCTGACATTGTAAGTGACCAAACGCCTGTGTTTGTGTCCTGTTCCATTTTGAATGCTCCCGCACTGCCTGCACCGGATTCGATATCTGTACCGGTGTTATAGAGTTTGAGCATTACGGTTGTTGCAACAGGCGACCAAACCTTCCAAGTTGTGGAGTTCTTCGAATATGTGCAGCCGAGGTCGTTGACGCCCTTTGCTTTTGCTGCATAGTTTTCGAGATAATCCTGATTGTAGTAGGAGGTTTGTGCCAAATCATCATCATACGCGGCTGCCGCAAAACTTACACAGGTTGCAAGCATTACGAGAACCATAACGAATGATAATAATCTTCGTAATTTCATAAAAATCCACTCCTTTTTATAAAAACATTTTTATGCAAAGTAAGTATACCATAATATGCAAAAAATTTAAATGAAAAAAATGTAAATTTTGAACTACGAAATGCACAATCTTTTTTTCAATAATTTGTTGATATAACACAAAAAATGTGAACAAACTGTTTTTTTGCCAAAAAAAATAGCCATTTCATAAGAAACGGCTATATTTTTATTAAATTTTTATATCCGGAAAGCCGACACCGAACGATGTGCCGAGCGACAAGCATACGGAATTTTCTATATCAGAAAAATAAAGTGCTGTTGCTGTTCCGTCGTGAACAAGTTTTACACTCACCTTTTTGTGTAATTCGCCCGAAATATCTTCGGTGAGAATTTTTGTATAATCTCTGCCGAGTACACAAAGTTTTGCATATCCTCCGCGGTAGTCATTCAGTACATTCCCCGCTACATAGTTTGCTATACTTACATAAATCTTGTCTGACGGCTCATTCGTTTTTGAGGCTTCTTTGTAGGTATTTGCAATGATTTTTACTATATTTTTATGCAAAGAAAGAGCCATCTTCGTTTTTTCTTCGTCTGTATCAAATTTGTCCTGCATATATAGCGTGGGCGTACTTTCGAATGTAGTAAACTGTGAAATCTGCTCTGATGACTTTGTCACTAATCCTCGTTTTGTCATCGTATGTCCGAAATCAAAGACAAGAGAAGTTTCGTTATCTTTCATCAAAGCATTTGCACATCCTAAAAGACCTATACATGTTGCGTTATCAAACAAAACGATGTTATAAGGCTTTGCTCCCTTTCGGTCAAAGATACCCTGAATTTGCTCCTTGAGTTTTCTGCCGAACATAGAACTTGCAAGCCCGCCGACAAGAATAACGGTGTTAAGGTTCGTCCAATACTCCCAGTGGCAATCTTCCCAGTCGGTCCTTGCTTTGCGGTTTTCTTCCTGTCCGAGCCGAAGGGAAAGCAAAATAAGACCGAGTCTGTTACCGTATTTTACTGCGATTTTGTTTGAAAGTCCATTGAGTTTTATATCGTCGCTTAAAAGCCCTCTGTCGATTATTTTCGACAGTTGGTGGTCTTCATACTGTGATAAATCAACGCCGAATTTTCTCGCAGGTTTTATGATATCTTCGATGATGATTTTCGTAGAAAAAATCTCCGAAAACTTTTTCCCTTTTATAGAGTCGTCAACGCCCTTTACGGGGAGTTCCGCCATAACTCCTCGGTTGAGCGAACAAACATACGAAAGATACTCGCAGGAAAACTCATCACTATATGAAATAAACGGATTGTTCACGATATTCCTCCTAACTTCCTGCGGATTCGTAGGCGCTGACACCTTTGTTCCATACAAACAGGGCAATAGCCATAAGCACAACTCCCGCTATTACTGTACCGCCGATATTAAAGAGCGGGTTTTTTCCCGTGAGGAAAAAGCACGCAGGATAATACGCAGTAAACGCAAAGGGAATTATGTAGGTAATAAATGTGCGGACAAAGTTGTTGTATATGGTTACGGGGTACTTTGAAAAGTCATTCGTCATATAGAGCATGTGGGTAATGTGTCCGCTTGCTTTTGTCCAAAAAGATATTGCCGCGGTGACGGTTTTCAGCGCCGTATATATCATAGTCGAGAACACGAGTGCAACCAAGATAAGCGGTATTGTGTACCAACAAAACGGCAACGAAAGGTGCGGTATGCTGACACAAAGCAAAGCAATACCCATAACAAGTTCACCGAGTGCATCAACGCAGAATTTCTCTACTATTACATAGAAAAGGCTGTTTATCGGTCGTGTCAGATATTTGTCAAAATCGCCCTTTCGAACTATTTGATACCCGACCATCCAAAGGTTATCAAAGAAAAGGTGGTCAATGCCTTTCGGTATAAGTGAAAAGCCGTAGATGAAAAGGATTTCATAATACGACCAACCCTGTAAAGCGGGAATTTGGCTGAAAATTATGCCGATAAAAACTATCTGGAAAAACTGACTCAAGAGAATACCCGTTGCACCGATAAGAAAATCGACTTTGTATTCCATCAGCCTTTTGAGATACTGTGCGATAAAAATCGAGTGTAGTTTCAATACTCTTTTCATAACATCAACCTCCGTGAACGCAAAGGCGTGTTACCGCACTTTTCCAAATAAGTTTTGATATAAAGAAAATCACAACAAGCCAAAACACCTGCATACCCATTCTATAGAGTATTTCAGTCCCTGTATACATCCCCATATATATCATTACGGGTGTATAAGAAAGCGAAGAAAAAGGCAGGAAATTCAGAATATTTCTCAAAGCGGGTGGCATAAACGCAAGCGGAATTGTAGCGCCGGATAAAAAGTCGATAATAACTTGTTTTATCAGTCCCGTTCCCCACAGATTTTTCAAAAAGAATGCCAAAAATCCGTAGCAAACATTTATGTAAAATGATGTAAGATATGCAAAAATCAGGCTCAAAAGATAGAGCAAAAATGCCGTTAAAGTAATCTGTATTGCAC
>JAZLJE010000075.1:0-2713 GCA_045617705.1 Ruminococcus sp. | reverse complement strand
GTACAAACATCTTCTCTTTGTATGTATCACTTGCTTCGAAGAGTTTTGTTGTTGTGCCGTCTTCTACAAATTTCTCAAATGCATACCACCATGCGCCGTCTTTTGTCTTAACCTGAACATAAGAATCCTGTGTAAATGTTGTTGTTAACTTACCGTCTTTGCTGAATACATATACGCCGGGTTCGTTCCACTTCGGATTGCTTTGTTCTGTCATACCGTAGTCTGCACCGTTGATGTATCCGCACAAGCAATACGGTGAGAAGTCAAATTCGCCCTGTGTGGGTGCCTGTGTGGGTGCAACAGTTGTTGCCTGTGTAGGAGCGGCTGTTGTCGGCTCTACGGGTGTGTAGTTAGTCCATTTACCGTCGGAATTACCCCAGCCTGTGATTTGGTAACAGTTGTTTCCGCTTGTGGGAACAGTCAAATCGCTTGTCTGGTTCCAAACAGTAGTATTTGACCAGTCTGAACCGTCAAATGTCTTACCACTTGCAACTCTGATGAAAATAATACTTGTTCCGACTTTGGATTTTTCAATCTTGTAAATATTGCCGGATTCAAGTGTCATTGTGTAGGCTTTTGAACCTGAAAGGCTGCCGCCCCATGTCCATACTGCAAAGCCTGCGCCTGCTTGGTTCCAAAGGTCTGAACCGCCGCCATTGAGGTAGATGTAATCCGTTGCTGCGGAAGATGCTACATCAACATTGGCTGCTAATGGTTGCAGGATAGCAAAACTTGAAAGAATCATGAGTATTGCTAAAACTGCACTGATTGTCTTTGTGAATTTCTTCATACGTAAACCTCCATATAAAAAATTTTTATTTACCCTGCAACATTCACGAATTGCAAGATAATTTATAAAGTTGCAAAAAGGTTAAACAGCATTACTTTTCGCAACAAATATAAACCTAAGTTAAAAAATATGCACACTGATACACTTTCATATTTTAATGAATAAATTTTAGCATTTCTAAAAGATTTTTATTTTCTAAAAAAGAATATTTCACAATTATGACATAGAAATAATCACGGTTTTTTTGTATATAATTAACAACTATGATATAAAAATAACCAATTTGTAACCCACGAATTTTACAAAAAAATCAGTCCCTATGAACAACATCAACATAGGGACTGAAATTTTGTAAAACCTTTTTATTCAATATTTAGTATATTAAGAATATATGTGATATAAACTTCTTGCTTTTTCTTTTACACAGCATTTAATTTTCTTGTTTGCTTGCTGTATCGGTTAAACCAAAAAACAAAACAAAGCAGGAACACAATCGCAGTGATAATTCCGCCGACTACCGCGCAGGGATAGTATATTGAATAATCTATTCCCAAAGCATTCCAGAAAAAGCCGAAACATTCATTTGCAGAGAAAAGATATGTACTCGACACAGCCGACATAAACACGGCGGGGACTACGGTAATATAGAAAGACTTTTTATGCCGAACAAGATAAACGGATGACATCCACAATGCTATCATCGCAAGAGTTTGGTTTGACCACGAGAAATATCTCCATACCATACTGTAATCGAGATGGCAAATAAGCGCACCCGCAAAAAGAAGCGGTGCAGTAAGAAGCAGGCGTTTTTTCCAATCGGCTTGGTCAAGTTTGAACCAATCGGCAAGGGTAAGCCTTGCACTGCGGTATGCCGTATCGCCCGATGAAATCGGACAGACTATTACGCCGACAAGGGCAAGCACTCCGCCGATTCTGCCCATTGTACTTTGACATATCTCATAAACTACGGCAGAACATCCGCCGCCGGCATCCAGCAGTGCACGGCTTGAATCGTAGCAACTGACGCCGGCAGCCGCCCAAACGAGGGCGATAATACCCTCGGCTATCATTGCCCCGTAGAAAACTCGTCTGCCTTTTTTCTCGGACACAATGCAACGAGCCATCATCGGTGACTGGGTTGAATGAAATCCCGAAATTGCACCGCAGGCAACAGCGACGAACATAAACGGCCAAACGCTTGTATTATCGGCGTGCATATTTGTAAAATTGTTCCATACTTCGGGCATCTCAAATTTACCAGAAAAGAGCATACTGCCGCTTACTCCGAGTGCCATAGCGATAAGGCATATTCCAAACACAGGATAAACGCGTCCGATAATTTTATCTATCGGCACAAAGGTGGCAATAAAATAGTAAATAATAATAACCCAAAGCCAGAAATTCGAAGTAAGTCTTTCGGGTGTGAGCATAGCAAGCAAATCGGCAGGACCGGTTGTAAAAACGACTCCGCACATAACAAGCAAAACTACCGAGAAAACACGCATAATCTGCTTGACCTTATTGCCGAGATAATATCCCGAAAGTTCCGAGATACTCGAACCCTTGTGCCTTTCTGAAATCATACCGCACATATAGTCGTGAACACCGCCGGCAAAAATACAGCCGAAAACTATCCACAAGTACACAATAGGTCCGAATGCCGCACCGCCCAATGCTCCGAAGATAGGCCCTGTGCCTGCTATATTGAGAAGTTGTATCAGAAAAACTTTCCATGTCGGCATAGGAACATAGTCAACACCGTCGTTTATCTCAACAGCAGGTGTTGTTCTGTCATCCGGACGGAAAATTTTATCGGTCAATTTTCCATACAACAAATAACCGATAATCAATGCGACAACGCATAGTAAAAATGAAATCAATTTATATCCACTTCCGTAAATAATTCAAAACTTAAAATCAGTC
>JAZLJE010000074.1:0-21530 GCA_045617705.1 Ruminococcus sp. | reverse complement strand
GACAAAATCGTTGCCGGTGCAGATGCCGATATCAGACCCGGTAATGCCCTCCCGCTTAACGCTATCCCGACAGGTACATTTATCCACAATGTTGAACTTTATCCCGGCAGAGGCGCACAACTTGCTCGTGCTGCAGGTAATATGGCTCAACTTATGGCCAAAGAAAACGGTATGGCATTATTAAGATTACCGAGCGGCGAACTTCGTAATGTTCCCGAAACCTGTATGGCAACTATCGGTCAGGTAAGTAACACCGACCACGAAAATGTCAAAATAGGTAAAGCAGGCAGAAAGAGAAACATGGGTATCCGCCCGACAGTCCGTGGTTCTGTTATGAACCCGAATGACCACCCGCACGGTGGTGGTGAAGGTAAATCCCCTGTCGGTCGTCCCGGACCTGTTACCCCTTGGGGTAAACCTGCTCTCGGTTATAAGACAAGAAAGACACACAACCGTTCTGACAAGTTAATTGTCAAGAGAAGAAACAGCAAGTAAGGCAGAAAGGAAGGAACTTGAATTATGAGTAGAAGTACTAAAAAAGGACCTTTTGTTCAGCCTGCGCTGTTCAAAAGAGTTCAAGAAATGAACGCTTCGGGTGAAAAGAGAATTTTGAAGACTTGGTCAAGAAGTTCTACAATTTTCCCTGAATTTGTAGGTCACACATTTGCTGTCCATGACGGCAGAAAGCATGTTCCGGTTTATGTTACCGAGGATATGGTAGGACACAAACTCGGCGAGTTTGCTCCCACAAGAACATTCCGCGGTCATGCCGGTTCAAAAACAAGTAAGTAAGACAAAGGAGAGAATTGCAATGGAATCAAAGGCATATATGAATTATGTCCGCATCTCACCTCGCAAGGTTTCAATTGTACTTGACCTCATCAGAGGAAAAGACATCAAACTTGCAAAGGCTATTCTTGAGCAAACTCCCAAGGCTGCTTGCGAGTTGCTTTTGAAGTTGCTCAAATCGGCAACAGCAAATGCTGAGAATAACCATGATATGGATGTGGCTAACCTTTATGTAGCAGAATGCTATGTAAGTCAAGGTCCGACACTCAAAAGAATCCGTCCGAGAGCACAGGGAAGGGCTTATCGTATTAATAAGAAAACTTCTCATATCACACTCGTGCTCAAGGAAAGAGAATAAGGAGGTAAGAGTATATGGGCCAGAAAGTAAATCCGCACGGTTTGCGTGTAGGTATAATCAAAGATTGGGACTCCCGTTGGTTTGCAGGTAAAAAGGAATTCGGCGACACACTCGTTGAAGACTACAACCTCCGCAAAACTTTGAAAAAGCAACTTTATGCTGCAGGTATCCCGAAAATCGAAATTGAGCGTGACGGCAAGAAAGTAAGAATTCACATTCATTGCGCTAAGCCCGGTATGATTATCGGTAAGGGCGGTGCTGAAATCGAGAAATTAAGACTTCAGTGTGAAAAAATGCTCAACAAGCCCGTTGCTATCAATATAGTAGAAGTTAAATCACCTGACTTAAACGCTCAGTTGGTTGCAGAGTCTATCGCACAGCAGTTAGAGAGAAGAATTTCTTTCCGTCGTGCTATGAAACAGGCTATCGGCAGAGCAATGAAGTTCGGTGCAAAGGGTATCAAAACCCAGTGTTCAGGACGCTTGGGCGGTGCTGAAATCGCCAGAGCAGAACAGTATCACGAAGGTACTATTCCGCTTCAGACACTTCGTGCAGATATCGACTACGGCTTTGCAGAGGCTAATACAACTTACGGCAAAATCGGCGTAAAAGTATGGCTTTACAGAGGTGAAGTTCTCCACGAAAGCACACAGCGTCAGAACAACAGAAGAAGACCTCGTAGGGAAGGGGGAAATCGCAATGCTGATGCCAAAAAGAGTTAAGTACAGAAGACAACACCGTGGCAGAATGACCGGTAGAGCACTTCGCGGTAACACAGTTACTTACGGCGAGTTCGGTTTACAGGCATTGGAGCCCGCATGGATTACATCTAACCAGATTGAAGCAGCCCGTGTTGCTATGACGCGTTACTGCAAGAGATTTGGTAAAGTATGGATTAAGATTTTCCCGGATAAACCCGTTACTGCAAAACCTGCTGAAACCCGTATGGGTTCCGGTAAAGGTTCACCCGAATATTGGGTAGCAGTTGTTAAACCCGATAAAGTAATGTTCGAAATCGGCGGCGTTGACGAGGATACTGCAAGAGAAGCAATGCGTTTGGCAGCAGCAAAACTGCCCATCAAATGCAAATTCATAAAACGCGAAGAGGAGGTCAAAGCATAATGAAAGCACAAGAACTCAGAGAATTATCTGAAAACGAACTCGAATTAAAACTTACTGACCTCAAAGAGGAACTCTTTAATCTCCGTTTTCAACTTGCTATCAACCAACTCGACAACCCAATGCGTATTAAAGCTGTCAAGAGAGATATCGCGCGCGTATCTACTGTTATCCGCGAACTCCAAGACAGCGAAGCATAATCGAGGAGGTTTATCATGAGCGAAAGAAATATGAGAAAAACTCTTGTCGGTAAAGTTGTTTCCGACAAAATGGACAAAACCGCGGTTATCCTCATCGAGGACAGCGTAAAGCACCCGCTTTATAACAAAATCGTTAAGCGTTCTATCAGAGTAAAGGCTCACGATGAGAAAAACGAGTGCGGTATCGGTGACCGCGTTAAAATCATGGAGACTCGTCCCTTGTCAAAAGATAAGAGATGGCGTCTTGTCGAGATTATCGAAAAGGCTAAATAAGTTTTACTTGAGAGGAGAAAAAAATTATGATTCAACAACAGACTTATCTCAAGGTTGCCGACAACACAGGGGCAAAAGAACTTATGTGCATTCGTGTACTCGGCGGAACCAGGAGAAAATACGCCAACATTGGCGATGTTATTGTTGCTTCTGTTAAGAAAGCAACTCCGGGCGGCGTTGTTAAGAAAGGCGATGTTGTTCGTGCAGTCGTAGTTCGTTCCGCAAAGGGCGTTCGCAGAGACGACGGTACTTACATCCGTTTTGATGAAAACGCAGCAGTAATTATTAAGGAAGATAAGAACCCCCGTGGCACTCGTATCTTCGGACCCGTTGCAAGAGAACTTCGTGACAAAGACTATATGAAGATTCTTTCCCTTGCTCCGGAAGTACTTTAATGGAGGTGTCATAAATGAATAAAGTTCATGTAAAAACAGGTGACACCGTTTTAGTTTTGAGCGGTAAAGATAAGGGCAAAAAAGGCTCTGTTTTGGCTGTATCTCCCAAAGAAGGCAAAGTTATCGTCGAAAAGGTAAATATGGTTTCAAAACATGTTAAACCCAGAAGAATGGGCGAGCCCGGCGGCATCATCAAGGCTGAAGGTGCTATGTACGCAAGCAAAGTACAGATTATTTGCCCCCGTTGCAAAAAGCCGACAAGAGTAGGTCACAAAATCTACGAAGACGGCACAAAAGGTCGTATTTGTAAAAAATGCGGCGAAGCACTTTAAGGAGGATATAAGAAATGGCAAGACTTAAAAAGTATTATAACGAAGAAGTTGCACCTGCTCTTATGAAGAAATTCTCCTACAAGAGTGTTATGCAAATTCCGAAGTTAGACAAAATCGTAGTTAATGTAGGTGCAGGCGAAGTTAAAGACAACCCGAAGGCTATGGATGCAATCCTTTCCGACCTCGCTCAGATTACAGGTCAGAAGGCTCTTGTATGTAAAGCAAGAAAGTCAGTCGCTAACTTCAAACTGCGTGAGGGAATGCCGATTGGCGCGAAAGTTACACTCCGTGGCGAGAGAATGTATGAATTTCTTGACAGACTTTTCAACATTGCTCTTCCGAGAGTTCGTGACTTTAGAGGTATCAACCCCAACTCTTTTGACGGCAGAGGAAACTATGCACTCGGCTTAAAAGAACAGTTGATTTTCCCCGAGATTGATTACGATAAAGTAGACCAAGTTCGCGGTATGGACATCTGCTTTGTTACTACCGCAAAAACAGACGAAGAGGCTCGTGAACTTTTGAGTTTAATGGGCGCTCCGTTCGCAAAGTAAGGAGGGATTGTTGTGGCTAAGACTGCTATGAAAAACAAGCAGAAAAGAAAGCAGAAATTTTCTACAAGAGAATACACAAGATGTAAAATCTGCGGTAGACCACACGCCTACCTTAGGAAATTCGGTGTATGTCGTATTTGCTTCCGTGAACTCGCTTACAAAGGCGAAATTCCCGGTGTTAAAAAAGCAAGCTGGTAAAGGTTAAGGAGGAGTAAAGTTATGCAGATTACTGATACAATAGCTGATTTACTTACACGAATCCGTAACGCTAATTCAGCTAAACACGATACAGTACAAATTCCCGCATCCAATATGAAGAAGTCTATTTGTCAAATTCTTTTGGACGAGGGATACATCAAAGATTTCTCAGTAGAAGAAGACGGCAAACAGGGTATCATCACAGTAACTTTGAAGTACGGTGAGGGTAAAACTCCCGTTATCCAAGGTTTAAGACGAGTTTCAAAGCCCGGTTTGCGTATTTACAGTAATGTTGAGGATATGCCCAAGGTTATGAAAGGCCTCGGCATCGCAATCATCTCTACATCAAAGGGTGTTATGACCGACCGTCAGGCACGCAAAGAGAATGTCGGCGGTGAAGTCCTCGCATTCATTTGGTAAGGAGGTGCGAAGATGTCTCGAATTGGAAGAAAACCTATAAATATTCCCGCCGGTGTCGAAGCAAAATTTGAAAACGGCGTTATGACTGTCAAAGGCCCGAAAGGTCAACTCACACAGGCTATCAATCCTGCTATGACAGTCGAAATCAACGGACCTGTAATCGAAGTAAAGCGTCCTAACGACGACAAAGAAAACCGTTCACTTCACGGTCTTACAAGAACACTTATCGCAAATATGGTGACAGGTGTTACAGAAGGCTACAAGAAGGAACTCGAAGTACAGGGTGTCGGATACCGTGTTCAGAAACAGGGCAAGAAACTCGTTATGAACCTCGGTTATTCGCATACGGTTGAGATGGAAGATACTGCTGATATTACTATCGAAGTACCCAACCCCAACTCAATCATCATCAACGGCATTGATAAGCAAAAGGTTGGTCAGTTTGCTGCCGAAGTAAGAGAAAAACGTCCGCCGGAACCTTACAAGGGCAAAGGTATTCGCTATGTTGGCGAGTATGTACGCCGTAAGGAAGGCAAGGCCGGTAAAGCATAATTGAAGGAGTGTATTAACAATGGTTTCAAGACCTGATTCTAAAAAAGCCCGTGCTTTAAGACACAAAAGAGTACGCGGTAAAATAAACGGCACAGCACAGTGTCCTCGCCTTTGTGTATTCCGCTCCACAAACAACATTTATGCACAGATTATTGACGATGTTAAGGGTGTTACACTTTGCAGTGCATCTTCACTTGACAAGACAATAAATGGCGGCGGCAACAAAGAAGCAGCCAAGGCTGTCGGCAAACTCATCGCTGAGCGTGCCAAAGAGCAGAATATCACCGATGTCGTATTTGACAGAGGCGGAAACATTTATCACGGCCGTGTAAAAGAATTGGCCGAAGGCGCCCGTGAGGGCGGCCTCAATTTCTAAGGAAGGGGAGGAATAACTTTGGCTAAAATTTTAGACGCATCAACAATGGAACTTACCGAGCGCGTTGTTGCCATCAACCGTGTATCAAAAACTGTAAAGGGCGGTCGTGTTATGAAATTCGCAGCCCTCGTAGTAGTTGGTGACGGTCAGGGTACAGTTGGTTTCGGTATAGGCAAAGCAGGCGAAGTTCCCGACGCTATCCGCAAGGGTATTGAGGACGCTAAAAAGCACCTCATGAAAGTTTCGCTCAAAGGTACAACAATACCTCACGAAATTATCGGTGAATACGGTGCAGGCAGAGTTTTGATGAAACCCGCTGCTCCCGGTACCGGTGTTATCGCAGGCGGTCCTGTTCGTGCCGTTGTCGAAGCAGTAGGCATCAAGGACATCAGAACAAAGGCTTTGCGTTCAAACAATCCGTGCAATGTAGTTCGTGCTACCCTTTCGGGACTTGCACAACTTCGTACGGTTGAAGAAGTTGCCGCAATCCGCGGTAAATCCGTTAAGGAAATCGTATAAGGGGGTTGCAGATATGAAAATTAAGTTAGTAAAGAGCCTTATCGGCTCCAAGAAAGACCAGATTGCAACCGCTTATGCCCTCGGTCTTAAGAAGATTGGCGATGTTACGGTTCAACCCGATAACGACGCTACTAAGGGCAAAGTAAACAAGATTATCCACCTCGTAGTGGTTGAAGAAAACTAAGGAGGTGCTTTAATTGAAGTTGTATGAATTATCTCCGGTTGAAGGCTCCAAAAAGGATGCAAAGAGAATCGGTAGAGGACACGGCTCAGGCTGGGGCAAAACAGCAGGTAAAGGCCACAAAGGTCAAAAAGCAAGAGCCGGTAAAGGTATGAGAGTAGGATTTGAAGGCGGACAGATGCCTTTGCAAAGAAGACTTCCGAAGCGTGGTTTTAATAACATCTTTGCTAAGAAAGTCGTTTGCGTTAATGTCGGTACTCTCAACAAATTCGAAGACGGTGCAGTTGTAGACACAAATGCACTCGTTGAGGCTGGAGTTGTTAAGAATTCCTTTGACAGCGTAAAGATTCTTGCAAACGGTACACTTACAAAGAAACTTACTGTTAAAGTATCGGCTTTTTCCGACTCTGCCAAATCAAAGATTGAGGCTGCGGGCGGAAAGGCTGAGGTGATTTAATTGTTTAAGACAATTAGAAATGCTTGGTCTATTCCGGACCTCAGAAAGAAAATTTTATTCACATTACTTATCGTAATTGTATTCCGTATCGGTTCGGTCATTCCTGTACCGTTTTTGAATATGGATGCTCTTGCAAATGTAATGCAGGCTGTTGACGAAAGCGGTTCTCTGCTTTCATACCTCAACACCTTGTCGGGCGGTGCGTTCTCAAATGCGACCATCTTCGCTATGGGTATCACACCATACATCAACAGTTCGATTATTATGCAATTGCTCTGTGTTGCCATTCCTCCTCTTGAAAGACTTTCAAAAGAGGGTGAAGAAGGTAGAAAGAAAATCGCTGCTATTACCCGTTATGTAACGGTTGCCCTCGGTCTTATCCAAGGTACAGCATATTTCTTCTATCTCAAAGGTTCAACAGACTCAAACGGCACACCGATTGCAAAATTCACAACCGGCTTTTCAATGTGGTTTGCTGCTATCGTAATTATCCTTGCGTTTACAGCAGGTACCGCTTTGATGATGTGGCTCGGCGAACAAATTAACAAGTACGGTATCGGAAACGGTATTTCCATCCTGCTCTTTGCGGGTATCGTTGCAAGACTTCCGTACACAGTAAATGTTCTTACAAAGTATTGGGACTATGCTGTTCAGGGTTACACAAGATACTATGTCTTCGTTCCGCTTTGGATTGTTGTATTCCTTGCTGTTATCTGGGTTATCACCTTTATGCAGGATGCAGAAAGAAGAATTCCCGTTCAGTATGCAAAGAGAGTTGTCGGCAGAAAAATGTACGGCGGTCAGTCCACTCACCTTCCCATCAAGGTTGCTTTGGGTGGCGTTATGCCTATCATCTTCGCTTCATCAATTCTTTCTATTCCGAGTACTATTCAGATGTTTGTTGACCCCAAGGGCGAACTTACCGGTTTCTGGGGAAGTTTCTTTAAGGCATTCTCATCAACAGGTTGGCTCTATTCGGTACTTTACTTTGTACTGATTTTGGCGTTTGCATACTTCTACACAACCATTCAGTATAATCCGATTGAAATGGCAAATAACTTGAAGCAAAATAACGGCACTATCCCCGGTATTCGTCCGGGCAGACCTACAGCCGATTTTATTGCTAAAATTTTGTCAAGAATCACATTGATAGGTGCTTTGTTCTTGGCTGCTATCGCTATCTTACCGATTGTCTATGCTGCAGTAACAGGTATGGGCGGTCTCTCAATGGGCGGTACATCAGTCATCATTATCGTCGGTGTTGCTCTTGAAACTGCTAAACAGTTAGAGTCACAGATGATGATGCGCCATTACAAAGGTTTCCTTGACTAATCAATACAGGAGTTATATATGAAACTTATACTTTTAGGTGCTCCCGGTGCCGGCAAAGGTACACAAGCCGCCGTCATCAGTGAACGCTTGAATATACCCCAAATTTCAACGGGTAACATTATCCGTGAAGCACTGAAAAGCGGTACGGAGATGGGACTCAAAGCAAAGTCGTTTATGGACGCAGGACAACTTGTTCCCGATGATGTCGTTATCGGCATCATCAAAGAACGCCTGAAGAATGACGACTGCAAGGACGGCTTTATCCTTGACGGCTTTCCGAGAACCATTCCCCAAGCCGAGGCTTTGGACAATATGGGCATAGTTATCGACAAGGTTATCGATATCGAAGTACCCGATGAGAAGATTATCGCTCGTTTGTCCGGACGCCGTGTCTGTGAAAAATGCGGCAGACCGTATCATATCACCGATTTAAAGCCAAAGGTTGACGGTATCTGCGATTTTTGCACAGGCGCCCTTATTCAGCGTAAGGACGACCAGATTGAAACTGTCAAAAACCGTCTTGACATCTACCATGCCGAGACCGAGCCTCTCATAGAATATTATGAGAAGCAGGGTAAACTCTCTGTTGTCAACGGTCAGGAAAAGGTCGAAGACACCATAGCGCTTACAATGGCTTGTTTAGAGGCGTAATTTTATGATAGTTATCAAAACTGCACGCGAAATACGAAAGATGCAGGATGCGTGCACTTTGTCGGCAAGAGCATTAAAACTTGCCGGAGAAGCCGTAGAACCCGGTGTATCAACAAAAGAGATTGATACCATAGTTCAAAAATTCATCGAGGAGCAGGGCGCAAAGCCCTCGTTCCTCGGTTACGGTGGCTTTCCCGGTTCTGCTTGTGTTTCTGTCAACAATGTGGTTATCCATGGCATACCGAGCAAGAAGATTATCCTTAAAGCGGGCGATATCGTTTCGATTGATGTCGGTGCATATTTAGAAGGTTATCACGGCGACAACGCCTACACCTTCGCTTGCGGCGATATTTCAAAAGAAGCGAGAATGCTTTTAGACGCGACAAAGGAAAGTCTTTTTCAGGGGATACAAAAGGCAGTAGCGGGAAATCGCGTAGGCGATATCTCATCTGCCGTGCAAAAGTATGTCGAAACTCGCGGCTACTCGGTGGTACGAGATTTTGTCGGCCACGGCGTAGGTGCGAAACTGCACGAAGAACCAAGTGTACCAAATTTCGGTACAGAGGGAAGAGGTCCACGCCTCATTCCCGGAATGACCATAGCGATTGAACCGATGGTTAATCAGGGTAAATACGATGTAGAAGTCCTGTCGGACGACTGGACTACCGTAACAAAAGACGGCAGTCTTTCTGCCCATTTCGAGCATACCGTAGCGATTACACCGGACGGTCCCGTTATTATGACCGTGCCAGATTGAGGTGCAATATGGAAATAAGCACGGGGACGGTGGTAATTGCGAAAGCAGGCAAAGAAAAAGGCGAGTTTTTCGTAGTTACAAAGGTACTTTCCGACTCGGCACTAATCTGTGACGGTAAAAGCCGTAAACTGGAAAAGCCGAAAAAGAAAAACCTAAAGCATTTACAACTGACTAATTATCATATTGACGATATCCACTCAAATCTTAAAATAAGACAGGCGATATCAAAAATCAAAACAGGAGGTCAACAATGTCTAAACAAGACGTAATCGAAATAGAAGGTACAGTAACAGAGGCTCTACCTAACGCACAGTTTAATGTAGAACTCAAAAACGGCCACAAAATTCTGGCTGTTATTTCAGGCAAATTAAGAATGAACTTCATCCGTATTCTTCCCGGAGACAAGGTAACGGTAGAGATGTCGCCTTATGACCTTACCCGTGGCAGAATTACGTGGCGTTCAAAGTGATTTTTAATCAAGACTAAGGAAAGGAATGATTCAAGTGAAAGTCAGACCTTCAGTAAAGAAAATGTGTGAAAAGTGCAAGATTATCAAAAGACACGGTAAAATTATGGTAATCTGCGAGAACCCCAAGCACAAACAGCGCCAGGGCTAATTCACACCGATTTACTAACAGGGCATAAGCCCCAAATTATTTTAAAATGGAGGTGCAACTAAATGGCTCGTATAGCAGGTGTTGACTTGCCGAGAGATAAGAGAATCGAAATCGGTCTTACTTATATTTTCGGTATAGGAAGAAAAACTGCAAGCGACATTATTGCTGCAACAGGTGTTAATCCTGACACTCGTGTCAGAGATTTGACAGAAGAAGATGTTTCAAAACTCAGAGAATATATTGACCACAACTGCCGTGTTGAGGGTGACCTCAGACGCGATGTTGCTTTTGATATCAAAAGACTTATCGAAATCGGCAGTTACCGTGGTATCCGCCATAGAAAAGGCTTACCGGTAAGGGGTCAGCGTTCAAAGACAAACGCTCGTACTCGCAAAGGTCCTCGTAAGACGATGGCCAACAAGAAGAAGTAAGGGAGGGCATACTTTATGGCAGTAAAAACTAAAAAGACTACTATCCGCCGCCGTCGTGACAGAAAGAATATCGAAAAAGGCAGCGCACATATTCAGTCAACATTTAACAACACAATAGTTACTATTTCTGATACACAGGGTAATGCTGTTTCTTGGGCAAGTGCCGGCGAACTCGGTTTCAGAGGCTCAAGAAAATCCACTCCGTTTGCTGCACAGTCAGCAGCAGAAACAGCAGCAAAGGCTGCTATGGACCACGGAATGAAATCTGTTGAAGTTTTCGTCAAAGGCCCCGGCCAGGGACGCGAAGCCGCAATCAGAGCATTACAGACAGCAGGTTTGGAAGTAACAATGATTAAAGATGTTACTCCTATTCCTCACAACGGATGCCGTCCTCCGAAGAGAAGACGTGTCTAACAGAATATATCAGGAGGTAAAAATCTTATGGCAAGATATACAGAGGCTGTATGCAGACAATGCCGTAGAGAAGGTCAGAAACTTTTCTTAAAAGGCGAGAGATGCTATACAGATAAGTGTGCTATTGCACGCAGAGCTTACGCACCGGGCCAGCACGGTCAGGGACGCAAGAAAAATTCCGAGTACGGCCGTCAACTTCGCGCAAAGCAGATGACAAGACGCTACTACGGAGTACTTGAAAGTCAGTTCAGAAAGTATTATGCAATGGCTGAAAACAAAGAAGGCAAAACAGGTGATGCTTTGCTTGCAATTTTGGAAAGCCGTCTTGATAATACAGTATACAGACTCGGTTGGGCTTCTTCTCATGCAGAAGCAAGACAACTTGTAAACCATGGTCACTTTACAATTAACGGCAAGCGTGTAGACATTCCTTCATACCTCACAAAAGAGGGCGAAGTTATCGCTATCGCAGAAAACAGCCGTTCAAGCGAAAAATTTAAGGCAGTACTTGAAGCATGCGCTTCACGCCCTGTTCCGAAATATCTTGAAAAGACTTCGGACTTCGAGGGTAAAGTTGTTGCCACGGCTCAGCGTGAGGATATCGACCTCGAAGTTGATGAAACACTTATCGTTGAGTTGTACTCCAAGTAATTTGCAAATACCTTATTCGGTTATATGCATCATGACAGTATCGTACTGTTAATATTTAAGGAGGAATTCGCTGATGATAGAAATAGAAAGACCAAAAATTGAAACGGAAGAATTGTCCAACGACGGAAAGTACGGCAGATTTGTCGTAGAACCGCTTGAAAGAGGCTTTGGTAATACTTTGGGAAATTCACTTCGCAGAGTGCTTCTTTCCTCTTTGGAGGGCGTTGCCGTTACATCAATAAAAATTGACGGTGTTCTTCATGAATTTTCCACAATCCCCGGTGTTAAAGAGGATGTTACGGAAATCGTACTTAATATGAAGAGCCTTGTAGCAAAACTCCATTCTAACGGTCCTAAGTTGTGTGAGATTACTGCTGAAGGTCCCTGTGAGGTCACAGCAGAAAGCATCAAATGCGACAGCGAGGTTGAGATTCTTACTCCCGACCTTCATATCGCAACACTTAGCGACGACGCGAAACTGAATATGGAAATCACTCTGGATAAGGGCAGAGGCTATGTTCCTGCTGAGAAAAACAAATTCATCGCAGGAAACGAAGTTATCGGTGTCCTTCCGGTTGACTCCATTTATACTCCTGTTCTCAAAGTAAATTATACTGTAGATAACACCCGTGTCGGTCAGATTACCGACTACGATAAACTCACTTTGTCCGTATGGACAAACGGCGTTATCTCCGCACAGGAAGCAGTTTCATTGGCAGCAAAAGTTTTGACGGAGCATCTTAACCTTTTGGTTGACCTCTCCGACAGAGGTTACAACACCGAGATTATGGTCGAAAAAGATGACAAGGGCAAGGAAAAGGTCTTGGAAATGACTATCGAAGAACTCGATTTGTCCGTCCGTTCGTTCAACTGCTTGAAGCGTGCAGGCATCAACACAGTCGAGGACCTTATCTCTAAATCCGAAGAGGATATGATGAAAGTCAGAAACCTCGGTAGAAAGTCACTCGAAGAGGTTATCTACAAACTCGATACATTGGGCTTTTCGCTTCGCAAAGAAGATGAATAATCAATCACTTTAAAATTTAGTAAAGGAGTGAGTTTTAATGGCCGGAAAAAGAAAATTGGGAAGAGCCACCGATGCAAGAATGGCTATGCTTCGTGCTTTGGTAACTTTCTTCCTTGAGAACGGCAAAATTGAAACTACCGTTTCTCGTGCAAAAGAGGTAAGTGCCCTCGCAGAGAAAATGATTACAATAGCCAAAAACGACACACTCGCCAATAAACGCAATGTTATGGCTTTTATTACAAAAGAAGATGTTGCAACAAAACTTTTCAAGGAGATCGCTCCGAAGTATGCTGACCGCAACGGCGGTTACACACGCATCACAAAAATCGGTCCCCGTCGTGGCGATGCCGCAGAGATGGCTATTATCGAATTAGTTTAATTAGTTAGAGCAGTAAGAACTTCTTACTGCTCTTTAATTTTGCATATTTATTGCATAAATGCAAAAATTATTTATAAATATTGCATAATAGCATAAATATATGCAGTTTATTTAAGATGTTTATGCAAAATCACTATTGAAAAAATCATTCTTATGTAATATAATAAGTTTACTAAATATTTTGGGGGATAATTTTATGAAAAAAATAATATCTTTAGTTCTTGCAATTTTACTTATTTCATCCGTTTGCGTTTTGAGTGGATGCGGTGAAAACGGTGCTACTTCAAACGATGCCGAGAAAGAAAAACTTGTTATGGCAACAAATCCTTTCTTCCCGCCTTATGAGTTCTATGACGGTGAGAACATTGTCGGTATCGACGCAGAAATAGCCGCTGCTATTGCAGAAGACCTCGGTATGGAACTTCAAATCGTTGATATCGAATTTGATGCTATTATCACAGGCGTACAGACAAAGAAGTATGATATCGGCATGGCAGGTATGACAAAGACAGAAGAGCGTGAACAGTCTGTGTCTTTCTCTACTCCGTACGCAAAAGCAAAACAGGTTATCATCGTTAAAGAAGACTCAACAGTCAAGAATTTCGACGATTTAGTAGAAAGAGGACTCAAAGCAGGCGTTCAACTTTCAACAACCGGTGATATCTATGTTTCCGATACAGTTGAAAACGGTGGCCTCGGTGCTGACAAAGTTACCGAATTCCAGACAGGTAACGACGCTGTTGCTGCTTTGGTTGCAGGAAAAGTTGACTGCGTTATCATTGATAACGAGCCGGCAAAATCCTATGTTAAATCCAACGAAGGCTTAAAAATTCTCGATACCGAGTATGTTGAAGAAGAATATGCAATCTGCTTTGCAAAAGATAACACAGAGTTGTTGCAGAAAGTCAACGCTTCTCTTGCAAAACTTACCGAAAACGGTACAATCAAAAAGATAATCGACAAATATATTACTGCTTAAAACAAAATACAAACGGGCAGGCAACTGCCCGTTATTTTTAGTTGGAGGTGAAGTAATGGCAGAATGGTTTGAACAGATAAAAGCCGAGTTTGATTTGAACTTCATTCAGGCAGACAGATGGAAGTCAATGCTAACCGGTCTTGAAAACACTCTGTTGATTACTCTGCTTGCTGCAATTATCGGTGTTATTATCGGTATAATTGTTGCGGCTGTGCGAACTACTTATGACAACAATTCTGAAAGTATGAAGTATAACGGCTCAATTTCGTACTACATACTCAAGTTTTTTAATGCAATTTGTAAAATATATCTTACTATAATTCGCGGAACACCTGTTGTCGTTCAGTTGCTTATTATATATTTCATCATTTTTGCAACATCTACAAACGATATTATGGTTGCGACCTTTGCTTTCGGTATAAATTCGGGTGCCTATGTTGCAGAAATCTTCAGAGGTGGCATTATGTCTATTGATGCAGGGCAGTTTGAAGCAGGTCGTTCAATGGGCTTTAACTATATCCAAACGATGATATATGTCATTATACCGCAGGCATTTAAGAATGTTCTTCCTACTTTGCTCAACGAGTTTATTGCTTTGCTTAAAGAAACATCAGTTGCCGGTTATGTCGGCGTTGTCGACTTGACAAGAGCAGGTAACGCTATTCGCGGAGTAACTTTCTCTGCGTTTATGCCCCTTATCGCAGTAGCGCTTATATACCTTGCCATTGTTATGCTGTTGACATGGCTTGTAGGAATTGTTGAGAGGAGGCTGAGAAAAAATGAACGATAATGTTCTTATCAGCGTAAATGACCTCAAAAAACATTACAAACCAAGAAAAAACAAAAAATACGCTGAAGGCGTTTCAAAAATTCGTGCACTTGACGGAGTAAATCTTGATATTCACAAGGGTGAAGTAGTTGTTGTTATCGGACCGTCAGGCTCGGGAAAATCTACCTTGCTCCGTTCTTTGAATTTGCTTGAATTTCCTACATCGGGACAGATAGTTTTTGAGGGACAGAACATCACCGCACCCCACGCAAAGATAAACAAACACCGCCGTAAAATGGGAATGGTTTTCCAGCATTTTAATCTTTTCCCGAATATGACGATACTCAAAAATCTTACCATAGCACCGATGAAACTTTTGAAAAAATCAAAGAAAGAAGCCGAAGAAAAGGCAATGGCACTTTTAGAGCGTGTCGGACTTGCAGACAGAGCACAGGCGTATCCGTCTCAACTTTCAGGCGGACAAAAACAGCGTATTGCTATAGTTCGTTCTCTTTGTATGGAGCCTGATGTAATGCTCTTTGATGAGCCGACATCGGCGCTTGACCCCGAGATGGTCGGCGAAGTTTTGGATGTTATGAAAGAACTTGCCGATGAAGGAATGACGATGGTAGTCGTTACCCACGAAATGGGCTTTGCCAAAGAAGTCGGCGACCGAGTTGTCTTTATGGCTGACGGTGTTATCGTCGAAGAAGGTACACCGCAGGAGATTTTTACAAATCCGCAGTCAGACAGGCTCAAAGATTTCCTTGCAAAAGTTATAGTTTAATTAAGTGAAAAAACGGGGTAGAAAATACCCCGTTTTTTATTGATTTTTTTATGTAAGTTATGTTATAATACTCTTTACTGTAAAACATTTGCGAGGAATTTATGGAAGACCTGAAAAAAACAGTAGCAGAAAATATAATAAGACTCAGAACAAATGCGAATATGACACAGGCGCAGTTGGGCGAAAAACTCAACTATTCCGATAAATCAGTGTCAAAATGGGAGCGTGGCGAGAGCCTGCCCGATGCTTATGTGCTGAAAAATATAGCTGAACTTTTTTATGTTTCGGTAGATTATCTGCTTTCTAAACATTCGGACGATGAAAAGATTGAGTCACAGATTCAGTTTCAAAGATATAACCACAGGGTAATTTCTCTGATTGCGATTTTCGGAGTATGGGCAGCGGTACTGATTGCTTTTGTAACTTTGTGGATAGTGACGGGCGGAATATACTGGATAATGTTTGTCTATGCCGTGCCGATTTCACTTATTCTCACTTTGATATTCAATTCAATCTGGGGCAGGAATAAAACAAACAGAAATGTACTGATAATTTCCGGAATACTTTGGGGCGGACTTGCCTGCCTTTATCTTTCGTTTTTGTCGAATTCGTTTTGGCAACTTTTCCTTATCGGTGTACCGCTTCAGATTATT
The DNA here is from genome assembly GCA_045617705.1 of Ruminococcus sp. Lineage (GTDB taxonomy): Bacteria > Bacillota > Clostridia > Oscillospirales > Acutalibacteraceae > Ruminococcoides. The sequence goes on along the minus strand of JAZLJE010000074.1, from coordinate 5,360 downwards.
ATTATCCTTTGTGGCTTTATCAAGAGGCGTAAACCTCGATAAACACTATATTTCTACTGTCGGTAGAGTTGATTTTTTCAACTCTACTTTTCGCTTTTTTACAGTAGATTTTTAATTGGTAGGAATAGATTGCCTTTTCGTGCCGGAAGCATTATCATAAAGCCGAAAAGGAGCAAATGCTATGAAAAACATTCGAATTTTCGGTGACTCCGTACTCAAGGGTGTTACCTATGTTGACGGCGGATATCATATCTGCAAGGATAAAATCAATATCGAGTCAGCCGATTTTTGCAATTTCTCAAAAATGGGTGCAACAACCGAAACCGCTTTGCAAATTATCGACAGAAAGATTGACAGATGTGACGAAAACACTATTGCCGTTTTGGAGTTCGGCGGGAATGATTGTAACTACGATTGGTCGAAAATTTCCGATGAGCCTGACAAAAAATATGACTGCACGGTTATCCCGAAAAAATATACGGAAAATTTTACTAACGCAGTAAAGAAACTCAAAGCAAAAGGTGCAACCGTAATTATTTCTTCCCTGATGCCGATTTCGGCAAATAAATTTATGGATTTTATCAGCAACGGCTTGTCGTATTCAAATATATTGAAGTGGCTCGGTGATGTTGATATGCTCTCTCGTTGGCAGTCATACTATAACAATCTTGCTTTATCGGTAGCAGAGGAAAACGGTTGTATGCTGATGCCCCTTAGAGAGAATATGGAAAAATATAACTACGAAGAACTTTTGTGTGCAGACGGTATTCACCCCACCGAAGAAGGTCACAAAGTTATCCACAGATTTTTAGAAAACTATCTTATGTCAGTAATATAATTTTTAACCTATTAACCTCCCCCTTGTCAGGGGAGGTGTTTTGCTTTGCAAAACGGAGGGGTAGTCAACAAATTGATAATTGACAATTGATAATTAAGGGAAAATCGCTCTGCGATTTTTGAATTAATAATCTTTTCTTAAAACTAATAACTAAATACCAGATACTATATAAAAGCCTGTGACGAAATCAACAATTCGCCACAGGTTTTTTGTTTTGAAAAGTGCAGGAAATTTTTTAATTTTCTTTTATGTATTTATGTTGCTTTTTAAATATGTTAATCTTATTTTGAATTTATATGTTTAGGTGAGTTATATGAAAATCGGTTTCGACAATGAAAAGTATTTGAATATGCAGTCACAGCATATTCGTGACAGGATTGCTCTTTTCGGAAACAAACTTTATCTTGAATTCGGCGGAAAACTCTTTGATGATTACCACGCGGCAAGGGTACTCCCAGGATTTAAACCCGACAGTAAGTTGCAGATGCTTATGCAACTCAAAGACAACGCCGAAATAGTAATTGTAATAAATGCCGACGATATAGAGAAGAATAAGGTCAGAGGCGATTTGGGTATCACTTACGACCTCGACACTTTGCGCCTTATCGACATATTTGAAAGTCGTGGACTTTTTGTCGGCTCGGTTGTACTCACCCGTTTTGCAAAACAGACAGCCGCCGTTAAGTTCCGGCAGAAATTAGAGGACAACGGTATCAAGGTTTATCATCATTATTCAATAGAAAACTATCCGTCCGATATCGACCTGATTGTTAGTGATGACGGCTACGGCAAGAACGATTATATCCAAACTTCCCGTGAGTTGGTAGTAGTCACAGCCCCGGGTCCCGGTTCGGGCAAAATGGCTGTGTGTTTGAGCCAACTTTACCACGAGCATAAAAGAGGAATACAGGCAGGCTATGCAAAATTTGAGACTTTCCCGATTTGGAACTTGCCGATAAAACATCCTGTCAATGTTGCGTATGAAGCGGCAACTGCCGACTTGAATGATGTAAATATGATAGACCCGTTCCACCTTGATGCCTATGGTGAAACCACAGTAAACTATAACCGCGATATCGAAGTTTTCCCCGTACTCAATACGATTTTTGAGCAGATTTTGGGAAGTTCACCGTACAAGTCACCTACCGATATGGGCGTAAATATGGCGGGTAACTGCATCTTTGATGACGAGGCTGTGAGAAACGCCGCTAATCAGGAAATTATCAGGCGTTACTACACAGCGATGTGTAATTTTGTCAAAGGTAATTCGAGTATCGAAGAAGCAAAGAAAATAGAACTGCTTATGCGACAGTCGAAAATCGAAACAGCAGACAGAAAAGTTATCGCTCCCGCTTTGAAGAAAGCCCAGGATACAAATGCTCCCGCCGCGGCGATTGAACTTTCTGACGGGAGGATTGTCACAGGAAAGACTTCCGACTTGCTCGGTGCTTGTGCCGCAATGCTCTTAAATGCTTTGAAAGTCCTCGGAAATATAGACGACAGCGTTCATCTCATTTCACCCGAAGTTATCGAGCCTATTCAAAAATTAAAGACAGAGCATTTTGGCAGCCGAAATCCGCGACTCCACACCGATGAGGTACTTATCGCCTTGTCTATCTCGGCGGTTACAAGTGAAGACGCCCGTCTTGCACTTTTGCAACTTGATAAACTTAAATGCTGTGAGGTGCATTCAACCGTAATTTTGTCCCAGACAGATACCCACACTTTGAAAAAATTAGGCGTAAACCTTACTACCGAGCCTTGTTATCAGACTAAAAAGTTGTATCAAAAATAATAAATATCTTGTGATATGTGATAAAAAACGAAATATTCACGACCTTCAATTACACAATATCACATTTTTGGAAAAATATTCTTGATTTAATAGACAAAGAGTAGTAAAATAATAAAGATGTATCAATTACATTTAATTTTTTATAATTTATTTTCAGGAGGAAATATTTATGGCAGTAAAAGTTGGTATTAACGGATTTGGAAGAATCGGCAGACTCGCATTCCGCCAGATGTTCCAGGCAGAAGGTTATGAGGTAGTTGCAATCAACGACCTTACAGACCCGAAAATGCTCGCTCATCTACTCAAATTCGATTCAGCACAGGGCAGATATGCTCTCGCTGACAAAGTAGAAGCAAAAGATTCTTCTATCGTTGTTGACGGTAAAGAAATCACTATCTACAAAGAACCCGATGCAAACAACATCCCTTGGGGCAAACTCGGTGTTGATGTTGTTCTCGAATGCACAGGTTTCTATTGCTCAAAAGAGAAATCTATGGCTCACATTAACGCAGGTGCAAAGAAAGTTGTTATCTCTGCTCCCGCAGGCAACGACCTCAAAACTATCGTTTTCTCTGTTAATGAAGACACATTGACAAAAGATGACCAGATTATTTCTGCTGCATCTTGTACAACAAACTGCTTGGCTCCTATGGCTAAAGCATTAAACGATTTGGCTCCTATCCAAAGCGGTATCATGTCTACTATCCATGCTTACACAGGTGACCAGATGGTACTTGACGGTCCTCACAGAAAAGGCGATTTAAGACGCGCTCGTGCAGCCGCTATCAACATCGTTCCTAACTCAACAGGCGCAGCAAAGGCTATCGGTCTTGTAATTCCTGAACTCAACGGCAAACTCATCGGCTCTGCTCAGCGTGTTCCCGTTCCGACAGGTTCAACAACTATCCTTACAGCAGTTGTTAAGGGTAATGTAACTGTTGACCAGATTAACGCCGCTATGAAAGCAGCCGCTTCCGAGTCTTACGGCTACAATGTAGACCCGATTGTTTCTTCCGATGTTATCGGTATGACCTACGGTTCATTGTTCGACTCTACTCAGACAATGGTTTCTTATATGGCTGATACAGATACAACAGAAGTACAGGTTGTTTCTTGGTATGACAACGAGAACTCTTACACATCACAGATGGTAAGAACTATCAAATACTTCGCAGAACTGTAATAAAATACAATCAAATTTAGGCTCGGCTTATGCCGGGCCTTATGTTTTGCCTGAAAATTATTATTCTAAATCAGAATTATAAATCATTTGCTTTTTCCAAATAACGAATTATTGACAAAAATTATGAAATATAGTATAATACTCTCGTTATTTGTGTAAAAAATTAAATATTAAGGAGAACTATTATGAAAAAAGTATTAGCACTTATTCTTGCAGTTTTAATGATTGCTTCTCTCGCTATCCTTACAGGATGCGGCAACGACGACGCAAATAAAGCAACTGCAGACGAAACAAAAGGCGAAAACAAAACCTATGTTATCTATTCCGACAACGCTTTTGCACCGTTTGAGTACCTCGACGAGGAAACAAATGTATATGTAGGCGTTGATATGGATATCATGGCTGCTATCGCAGAAGACCAAGGCATTAAATACGAAATGCACAACGAAGGCTTCGATGCTTCTATGGGTGCAGTTCAATCCGGTCAGGCTGACGCTATGATTGCAGGTATGACAATCAAACCCGAAAGAGAAGAAACATTTGATTTCTCTAACGGCTATTTTGAAGACGGTCAGGTTCTTGTTGTAAAGAAAGACTCCGACATCAAAGATTTTGTTGACCTTAAGGGCAAAACTGTTGCTTGCAAGACTTCTACAGCAGGCGGTGACTTTGCAGAGTCTATCAAAGACCAGTATGGATTTACAATCAACTTCTATGAAGGTTCCAACGAAATGTATCAGGCAGTTCTCAACGGCGTTGACTCTGCTTGCTTCGAAGATTTCTCAGTTATCGGCTGGGCTATCAAACAGGGCGGTACAGACCTTTCTATCGTTTCAGAAGTAGTAAATTCTGCTCCTTACGGCTTTGCTGTAAAGAAAGGCACTAACGCAGACCTTATCGAAAAATTCAACAAAGGTCTTGAAAATATCAAGGCGTCCGGCAAGTACAAAGAAATTCTTGCTAAATACGGTTATTAATTCTCACATTAGAACAGTAAATCTTTCAGCATGGTGAGACAGCCATGCTGAATTTCTTATAAGGCAGAGATGTAATTTTATGGATTTTGGTAGAGTATTAAGAGATGCGACACCGCTGTTGTTAGAAGGTTTGAAACTTACTATCGGTGTTTCGCTCATCGCTATTGCTATCGGCATTGTCATCGGACTTTTTATGTGTCTGATGAAGATGTCTAAAAACGGAATATTGCGTGCTATTGCCGCTGTGTATATTTGGATTATCCGCGGAACTCCTATGCTTGTTCAGGCGTTTATCGTCTTCTTCGGTTTCCCGCAGGTTATCCAGTTGATTTCACCAAGTTTCAGGCTTGATGCTTTTACAGCGGGAATTATCACTTTGAGCCTTAACGCAGGCGCTTACCTCGCCGAGATTTTCCGCGGCGGTATTATGGCTGTACCGAAAGGACAGGAAGAAGCCGCGCGTTCTTTGGGACTTTCAAAATCAAAAACAATGATGAAAGTCGTTTTGCCACAGGCGTTCAAAGTTTCAATCCCCTCGCTTGTAAATCAGTTTATCATTTCCATAAA
>JAZLJE010000073.1:0-2766 GCA_045617705.1 Ruminococcus sp. | reverse complement strand
TAAAAATGTACACCCCTGAATATATTTTTCAGGGGTGACTTTTTATGCTTGATAAAACTAAATTTTTAAAATAATATACTGTCGGAGTACTTTTATCTCTGCTTTTCACTACTATTTTAGTGCTATTATGTACCATTGCTTTTACTGTATCTAAAAAAATTCCTCTTGACTTTATTTAATATATACTAATAGGACTTACGGGAATTTCTGTATTCTTCTCGTCACTTATTGCAGGAAGAATAAACACGCAAAACGGCTTGGTGCTCGGTCTTTCTATCGGTGCGACTATTTTTGTCGCTATACTTATTTCGGGCTTTGCAGTAAACAATTCAAGTCTTTCGATACTGACGCTGATAAAAGCGGTTGTAATTTTGCTTTGTTCCGCCCTCGGTGCAATTAAAGGAGTGAACAAAAAAGACAGAATACATATCAAATGACAAGCACTACTTTACTATTGATAAAAACTCTTGTGGGATATTTGTTTTTATTTTTACTTTGTGTTTCGTTATCGGATGCAAAAAAGTAACCGATACACAATGCAACGCCTGCCGTAAGATTTTTTCACGATTTCCGCCGTACAAATCATCACCCGCAAGCGGATGACCTATACTTGATAAATGGCATCTTATCTGGTGAGTTCGTCCCGTTTCGAGCGTTACTTTCAAAAGAGAGTGTCCGTTTTTACTCTTTATCGGAGTACAATGGGTTATTGCTTTTTGTCCGTTTTCACAAACACATCTTTTTATTTTGCTGTTTTCGGCTAATGAAATAGGCTTATCTATAGTGATATTTTCAAGGATTTCGCCTTCACATACAGCGATATATTCTTTTTTAATATTGTTTGCTCCCTGCATTACGGCACAGGTGTATCTGTCTTTTGCAAGGATTACTATACCCGATGTATCTTTGTCAATCCTATTTATTGCACGAAAAGCATAATTCTCATCTATGCTCATCATATAGTAACTGACTATATTTGAGAGCGTATCTGTTTGATGAACTTTCGTCGGATGAACAGGCATATTATACGGCTTGTTTACACAGAGTAAGTATTCATCTTCGAAAAGAATGTCAAGGTCGCCCTTTATCGGAGTTATTTCGTTTTTATCTTCGGGCAGAGAAATTACTATTTTTTCATTTTCAAATACTATGTCTGTGGCTTTTATGAGAGTGTTATCCCTTGTAATTCCGCAGTCTTCCCTTTTGAGTTTTGAGAGCGTCCTTGTACTCATATTACAATGCTTTTTCAAAAAAACTTTGAGCATTTTGCCGTCAAATTCACCGGGGACTGCAAAAGAAATATTCTTTTTATCCATAGCATTTCACCGTAATAAAGTAGATAAATAAAATTTGCAAAATTATCATTATCGGTATAGTTACCATAAACTTTGCTTTCCTTGTTTTGTGGCGAATAATGAGCATTGTAAAATACATTCCAATACTTCCAAAAAGTGCGGAAACTAAAAGCAAAGTTCTTTCTCTTACTCTGCGCTTTCCTGTTCTTGCGTGAATTTTGTCATATACGGTAATGATAATACCGACTAAATTTATAAATATTAAGTAAGTTATAATTAGAGTTTTCATATAAATCCTTGGATGTGATAATTTGTATATCAAAAAAGTTCTTCCTGTTTTACTGTCTGTCATTATTCTTGTATTTTCGGTAGTTGTTGTTTCTAACTCAACACAAACTAAAACAGTACAAGCAAATATAAGTACAACAGACCAAAAAACAAAAGATGTTCCCATGCGGGGTGTATGGGTTAGTTATATAACTCTTGATATGGAAAACACCGACAAAAGCAAAGAAACTTTTGAAAAGAAAATCGACACTGTTATTGGAAACATAAAGAATAGCGGTTTTAACACTATGATAGCACAGGTACGGCCTTTTTGCGATGCTTTGTATAAATCTGCATATTTCCCCTATTCACACATACTCTCGGGAACACAGGGTGAAAGTGCCGGATATGACGCGCTGAAAATAATGTCCGAAAAGTGCAGGGAAAATGAAATTTTTCTTCACATCTGGATAAATCCGTACAGGGTAAAACTCAACAAGAGCCCGAAAAGTTTGAGTGACGACAACCCGTATGTAAAAGATAAAAGCATAGGCTTTGAAATAAACGAAAATATTTATCTCAATCCGGCAAACAAAAAAGTTCAAAAACTCATTGTTGACGGTGTTAAGGAAATTGTAAAAAATTATGATATAGACGGGATACAGTTTGACGATTATTTTTATCCCGAAAACTGCGGTGATTTTGATAAAGAAGATTATGAAAAATTTAATACAGAATTATCTATATCGGATTGGCGAAAAGAAAATGTAAGTTCAATGATAAAAGAATGTTATAGTTCGATAAAAGAAATAAATAAGAATGTTGTTTTCGGAATTTCTCCGCAAGGAAATATAAATAACAACGAGGGGCTTTATGCCGATGTTTACAAATGGTGCGAACAAGAAGGGTACATCGACTATATTTGCCCGCAAATTTATTTCAGTCTTGACAACCCTGCATTAACCTTTGAAGATTCTTTAAAATCTTGGACGGATATGAAAAAACATAAAAATCTCAAAGTATATGTAGGGCTTGCGGGTTACAAGGCACAAAGCGAAGCCGATTCGGGGACTTGGCTTGACAACACCGATATACTTGAAAACGAAACCAAGATTGCAGACAAGTATACAGACGGTATTATGCTTTACAGTTACGAAAGTCTTGTGTCATCACAGGGTGAAGAAGAAATTCAAAATGTTGTCCG
>JAZLJE010000072.1:0-6218 GCA_045617705.1 Ruminococcus sp. | reverse complement strand
GCAAACAAGAATTTTTTTCATACAAAAACCTCCGTATATGTTTATTTTGTAACGAGCGAAAAGCCGTTTGTGACTTCGTCGCCCGAAATTGACAGGTAGTTTTCATCATCGGGGACAGAATAGGCATAGACATTTGAGCCTACAGCGGTAATTTCTGCATATCCTGTTGTTGATGTTTCAAAATCGGATTTTTTAATAGTTTTGATTTTTAAAAGTTCGTATGTTGGCTTTTGGGTATCGCCGACATATTCAAAAGCGTAAACGGTTGTTTCACGCTCTTTTTCGTCATACTGTGCGGTGACAGCACCTAAGAGCCTTTCGGGTATATTTAACATATAGCCTTCATCGGCAACATACATAGCATTTTCCTTTGTATATAAAGACATATTGTCAAAGTCATATCCACTCCACAAAATGCTCTTGATACTTTCATTTGCAAAAGCGTCTGTAATAATCGGTATTTCAAGGCTTTCGTCGTTGTCAATATCTTTTGAGAGGATACTGTCGGTACGCTTTGTTTTGGAGTGTCCCGAATATAAAAACAGCGGATTTTCAAGTAAAGAGTCTTTGTTAAGATAGATAATCTGGGTTGAAAGAACACCGTCAGAATTTATCCCGTCGGCAACAGCACCGAAAATCTTGTCATTTAGTCTGCAATATGAAACAGAAATGTATTTCGTTATCGAAGAGTCAAGTTCGCAGGATGTAAGTTCAGTTATCGTGTTGTCGGAAAAAGTAACTAACTTTGCTTTTGCGGGGGACTCGGCAGAAGATATGCAAAAGAGCAACAAGTCGTTTTTGGAGTCATTGTTAAAGTCACCCGTTACCATTGAAGAATATTCGCACGGAGTATCGTAGGAAACGACATACTCATCGGTGAATTTATAGATATACAAGGCGTTCTTCGTTGAAGTACCGTCACCGATACCGACGAGAAGTTCTTTTTTTGTATCTCCGTCTATATCGCAAAACTCAATTCTGTCAATATCGCCGACAGGCAAAGTCTGGCAATCAACAACATTGTAGTCGTCACCGTTTATGGTGATAAAAAGAATGTGATTTTTCGAGTCTTTCAGCGTTTTGAAACAGGCAATTACTTTGGTAAGACCGTTATCAATATCGCAGTAGTTGACGGAACTTTTGTTGCTTCCTGTTTTCGGATAAACAAGGCTGTAGTCATCTTCGGCGTTTGTTTTGATAAGTTCTTCGATTTTTGCTTCGCTTCCGGATGCTTTCGGCGGGCGCATAAAGTCGGTGGGGTTAAGGTCTAGAGAACAACTGCACAGAGAGAAAACGACAAAAAGAACAAGTAAAACTATTGAATACTTTTTCATTTTATCTCCCCTTACAGTAAATTTGTTACGCCTTTTCGGCTTCAAGATATTTTATTTTTTTGCCTTCGTCTGAAAACATTTTTTCGTGTTCGGTCATAATGTTGCCGACAAAGTCGCTTTGGTGCAAATCCCTTGTTATGTAGGTGATTTTATATCCGCTTTGTTCAAAGTACAAAACGCTGTCTTCAAAAAGGTCGTCATCATCGGTTTTAAAACAAATCTTTGCATCATCACAAAGAAACTCACGGTATTTTACAAGTTTCTTTGGAAAAGTCAGCCTGCGTTTTTTATGCTTTTCTCTTGGCCACGGATTGCAGAAATTGATATACATTTTTGAGATGTTATCATCTTTTGAGATAAGTTTTTCAATGTTCTCGACATTGAATGCTACAAGGGCGATATTGCTGACCGTTTCGCCATTTTCCGAAAAGCAATTTTCTATATTTCGCCTGCCGACACCGAGCATATCGCTTTTGATGTCAACGGCAATGTAATTTGTGTTCGGATTTTGTAAAGCCTTTTGTGCGACAAAGGAGCATTTTCCACAACCGATTTCAAGTTCAATCGGGTTGTCGTTTTTGAAAAAGGTTTTCCATTTTCCGAAATAGTTCTCGGCGGCTTTGACAAAGTAGGGACAAAGGTCGAGTTCGGGCTGTGCCCATTTCTTTTTGCGTATTCTCATAAATTTTCCCAAGTGTTTTCGGCACTATATCAACATCAAGACACAAAAACACATTATATTGTTATATTTACTACAACATTATAACAAACTGTTGTGGTTTTTGCAATTGTTTTTTTACATTTGTAAGGGAAAATTTTAAGTTTTTTTACAAATTTCGATAAATTTTGAGATATATTTGTCAAATTAAGGGAAAATCGAAACAAAAAAGACCTTAACCACATTGGGTTAAGGTCAAAAGCAGTTATGGATTATTTTGCATTTGCGTAGTCGCTTTGATATTCGGATATCAAAAATTCTACATCGCTAAATTTTTCGGACAATATATCGCAAAGAGGTTTTATGACAATATTTTCGGTGGCAAAGTGACCTGCATCAACGGCACAGAATGAACGCTCTTTTGCAAAAATAAACTGGTGATGTTTCAGTTCCCCCGTGACGAGTGCATCAAATTTGTACTTGTCGTAGAGAAATACGGCATCTCCGCCGCCACCCGAAGAAACGGCAACTTTCTTTATGCTTTTGCAGTCGGTGTATCTGACGGATTTACTGTTTAGTTTATTTTTGATATATTCTGCAAAATCGTCACAATTCATTTTTCTTTCAAGTTCGCCGATACATAAAAATTCATCGGGGTAAAGTTCTGTATTTTGAAGTTCAAGTGTTTTTGCCAAAACCTCATTTACGCCGATATTCTCTGCTTTGTCAAGGTTTGTATGAAGACAAAGTGCGGATATATTATTTTGCAGTAATTTTGCACAAACTGTGTCAAAACCAATGCTTTTTTGAGCATCAAAAATCACGGGATGATGACTTATGATAAGGTCAACACCTTTTTCTTTTGCTTCGTTTAGGGTGTCAAAAGTAATATCGAGCGACAAAAGTACCTTCTTAATTTTTGTGTCGGGATTTCCGATATTAAGCCCCGAATTATCCCATTCTTCCTGAGTATTAAAAGGTGCAAAAGTATTGCAAAAATTCATTATGTCTTTTATGTATGTCATTTTATCACCGCTTCGATTTTTTCTATCGTTTTGTATAGTGTTTTGTCGCCCAAAGCACGCTTTTTTAAGTGGTTTACAGTAGAGTTCAAGAAGGCTTTTGAAAAGTCGTCATCGGTATTGAGTTTGCCGATGAAAAGGTCAGAATATTCATATTCTTTATTGTTGCCTGTGAAGTATACACTCATCACGGTATAGTGCTTTTTGTCGGCGTAGCAAGCCTTTTGGCAGTCGATTTCAAAACCGTTGTTGTATAGATACTCCGTTAGTTTTTCGTACTTTGTCATTGGCTGAAGTATGAGGTGCTTTTTATGATTTTTTATCCACTTGCAGTCACCTAAAATTTTAGCAATAAGTTCTCCGCCCATACCTGCGATTACGATGTCGTCGACTTCGTTTTCATTGACATTCATAAGCCCGTCTGATAAACGCAAATCCACCTTGTCCGTTAATGAATATTTTTCCACACATTCTCTGCCGGAATTCAAAGGAAGTTCGTTTATATCACAGGCAACGGCACTTTTTATTTTATTGTTGAGCAAAAGCCAGACGGGAAGCAAGGCGTGGTCTGTGCCGATATCTGCAAGGCGGCTGTCGTGTCGTACAAAATCCGCACACACAGACAACCGCCCGTCAAGTTCAAATATTCTCATCATAGGGCGATAAATTCGTTGATTTTAGTAACGAGTTCATCTGCGTTTGCAGAATGCACTTCGCACGCCTGTTCAATAGTTTCACCACGAGATGCGGGGCAACCAAGACAATGCATACCCATTTCAAAAAAGAATTTCGCCGTATCGGGATATTGGTCTAAAACATCGCCGATAATCATATTTTTATCAACCATAATAAAACCTCCGTTCTTTAGGTAAATTTATTGTACCACAAAAATATTATTTTTACAACAAAAAATATTGCAAAATAAAGAAAAAAGACACCCCTACAAGGAGTGTCATAGCAAATACTGATATATATTTTTATTCAGCGTCTGCCGAAGCCTCTGCTTCTTTTCTCTTTGCAAAGCAATCGCTGCAATAGTAGTCTTTGCCTTCCATTGGCTTAAAGGGGATAGTAGCCTCGCCGCCGCAATCAGCACAAACGGTAGTATGCATTTCACGATTGGCTCTGACTGCATTTTTGCGAGCAATTCTGCATTCTTTACAACGCTGGGGTTCGTTCTGGAAGCCTTTTTCAGCGTAGAATTCCTGCTCGCCGGCTGTAAATACAAATTCAGCCCCGCAATCTTTGCAAACCAGAGTTTTGTCTTCGTACATGGTGTGTACCTCACTTTGGATAATTTTTGCCCCGTGACGGAGTTGCACCGCCTTTTCTTTTCAGGACATATATAAACAAGGAAAAACCTTGTTGTTAACTGTTTTTGCTTGCTGATAACTTTCTGCGAATTCGTTGCATAGCGTTATCAACGGATTTTTCAGAGATTGAAAGTTCTTTTGCAATTTCGCGATAGGTCATAGAAGAAAGGTAGAGCGAAATTACGGTAAATTCCATATCGGACAAACGGCCTTTGAAATGACCTATAAGACCTTTGACATATTCTTTGGTTTCAAGAACCTCGGACATATCAAGAGCGTTTATGTCGGAAATGTTTTCAACCTGCTCGCTAATCGGCACCAACATATCTTTCGGAACAGCCTTTTTACTTTGTGCTGTTTTGAGAAGATTTTTGTATCTGTTTTCGATACAAAGCATAAGAAAGTTTTTGAAACTTGCGTTTCTCTTTTCGTCGTAATTTTTACAGACAAAGTGCATTGTGATAAGCCCTTCCTGCACCAAGTCGTTTATATCATAGTCGGAAAGATACTTGCTGTACTTGTGGGCTATGGTGTAGATGAGGTTTAAGTACCTTGCGGACAAAACTTCAAAAGCGATGTCGTCGCCGTCACAAACTTTTTCGGTAAGTGAAAGGTCGTCGAGATGTCGGTAGGCTTTCAGAGAATCCAAAAACACAACACCTCACTGTAAAGAATATATATTCAAGTCTATAATAAACTAAAAAAATCGAAAAGTCAACTGTTTTTCTTTTATTTAGCAAAAAAATTCCGAAAGATGATAAAAAAATTTGTGCAAATTTTACAAGTTTGTGTAGAAATTTTCTACTTTGTGTCGATATGGGTAGTATGGTATGATATAATATAGAGTGTTTTTTGAAAGGTATAATAATTATGGTAGTAAAATGTAAAAGTCTCGGACTTATGGGGATGGATAGTTTTCTGATAGAAGTTGAAGCGGATTTATCTCGTTCGCTTCCTGCATTTGATATAGTCGGCTTGCCCGATACCGCAGTCAAAGAAAGCCGTGACCGTGTTCGCTCGGCAATAAAAAACTGCGGTTTTGAATTTCCGACAAACAGGGTGGTAATAAATCTTGCCCCCGCGGATATAAAAAAGGAAGGACCTATTTACGATTTACCGATATTGGTTGCTATTTTGAAAGCGTCAAAACAGATTTTGTCACAGACAGACGACTGTGCTTTTGTCGGTGAACTTTCGTTATCGGGTGATGTAAGAAGAATTAACGGTGTTCTTCCTATGGCGATAAAAGCAAAAGAAGAAGGCATAAAACGGCTTTTTGTACCTTTTGACAACGCCTGCGAGGGCGCAGTAGTCAAAGGCATTGACATATATCCCGTCAAAAATGTTTTTGAACTTATCGACCACCTGACAGAAAGGCAGTTAATCGCACCTGCGACTTATGTGGAAAGTATTGAAAACGATAATCTTTCCATACTCGATTTTTCACAGGTAAAAGGACAGTTGGAAGCAAAGCGTGCACTTGAAATAGCCGCAGCAGGCGGGCATAATGTCCTTCTCATCGGCTCACCCGGTGCAGGTAAAAGTATGCTTGCAAAACGAGTCGTTACCATCTTGCCCGAAATGACATTTGACGAAACTATCGAAACAACAAAAATACATTCAATAGCGGGTATTCTGCCCGACGGTCACAGCCTTGTCAGACAGCGACCTTTTCGAAGTCCGCACCATACGGTGTCGAATGTCGGACTTTCGGGCGGTGGGGTAGTCCCGAAACCGGGCGAGATTTCTCTTGCTCACAACGGCGTTTTGTTTTTGGACGAATTGCCGGAATTTTCCCGTTCAAGCCTTGAAGTGTTAAGGCAACCGCTTGAAGACTCAAAGGTGACTATTTCGCGTGCCTACGGCTCGTATTCATATCCCGCTTCGTTCA
>JAZLJE010000071.1:0-1608 GCA_045617705.1 Ruminococcus sp. | reverse complement strand
TAACGACAGATTTTATCGTAAATTTTGTCGCAGGCTTTATCAATATCGGAGTCTATGCAGTCTAGAAGAGAAATACCCATAGTAACTGTTCTGACATCAAGATTCTCGTTGTCAATCATATCTATGGTCTCAAGAATATCTTTTGTTTCTAACATAGCCACCTCAGATTTTATGCATACTGTTGAAGATATCTTCGTGCATAACATGAATTTTCAGACCGTTTTCTTCGCCGAGTTCATCAAGTTTCTTTTGGAATTCATCAAAAGATACTTTTTCACTGTCGAATTCCGACAGCATTATCATAGCAAACATATCTTGTAAAACGCTCTGCGTTACTTCAATTATATTAACATTTTCTTCTGCACAGGCGGTGCTTACTTTTGCAAGTATTCCGACTGTATCTTTACCCAAAACGGTAATTATTGCTTTCATATTATGCCTCCGTAAGGAAATAATTATTTGTTACTAAATTCTTCTGACAGTTCTTTAAGATATTCGATTAGTCCGTCTTTTGTTTCGGGATGAGTAAGACCGACTTCGATAGATGCCTTTAATACGCCTAATTTACTGCCCATATCAAAACGCTTGCCTTCATATTCAACTGCGGTCATACCGTATTCAACAGCAAGTTTTCTCATAGCATCTGTAAGTTGGATTTCTCCGCCAGCACCTGGTTTTGTTCTTTCCAGAATATCAAAGATTTCGGGAGGAAGAATACATCTTCCTTGGATAGAATGATAGGAAAGAACAGCGGCAAGTGACTTCGGCTTTTCAATCATATCAGTACATTTATAAATATTGTCTTTGATTTTTTCAACTTTCAGCGAACTGTACATTGAAATTGTTTCTTTTGGAACTTCTTTAATGCCCAAAACGCCTTTACCATACATACCGTAAGCGTCAATAAGTTGCTTTGTAGCGGGAACATCGCCGACAATTACATCGTCACCGTATAAAACAGCAAAAGGCTCATTTCCGACAAAGGCTTTTGCACGGGAAACAGCGTGTCCTAAACCTTTGGTTTCAACCTGTCTTATGTAGTAGATATTAGCGAGGTTATGTAAGTCTTTGATTGAATCATAAAGAGCAAATTTGCTGTTATCAAGAAGACTTTTCTCAAGAGCGGGATTTTTGTCAAAATGGTCTTCCATCAGTGCTTTTCCACGGTTTGTGATAATAAGTATATCGGTAATTCCCGAGTTTACCGCTTCTTCAACAAGATATTGAATGGCGGGTTTATCAACGATAGGGAACATTTCTTTCGGCATTGCTTTTGTTGCGGGCAAAACTCTTGTGCCCATTCCTGCGGCAGGAATAACTGCTTTTGTAATCTTCATAATAATCCTCCTTGTTTTAGAAATTCATTAGTATCGCCGGTAAATAATTAATAACAATATAAGTGATAAACATAGAAGCGGCAAGTGCCGTGTTGACACCGCCTTTAGTTTGCAGTAATGTGTCAGACTGCTGTCTGTCGGCAGATTTTTCTTTGATTTTACCAATCTTTTTTAAACAATGATTGTAGTACAGTCTGTTAGCACAGCATCCGATTACTACCATAAGCACAATTTGAATGATATTAAATATCATAGGAAGATAAAGAACAAA
>JAZLJE010000070.1:0-2306 GCA_045617705.1 Ruminococcus sp. | reverse complement strand
GCTAAATCAACGGGAATAATTACCTTGGTTTTCGGTGTAATTGCCTGCTCCATTTTGTCGTAATCCATTTCGTAACTGTCTTTTTTGCAGTCAATCAAAACGGGTGTCGCACCGACATGATATATTATCGAAGCCGAGGCTGTGTAGGTGTATGCAGGAACGATAACTTCGTCTCCCGGTCCTACTCCGAGTACACGCAAGGTCATCTCGGCACAGGAAGTCTGTGAAGAAAGGCATACTGCCTTTTTGGTGTTGCAAATTCTTGCAATTTCGGCTTCAAATTTCTTTGTTTTCGGTCCTGTTGTTATCCATCCCGAACGCAGAGTGTCAACAACTTCTGCTATTTCTTCTTCAGTAATATCGGGAGGTGAAAAAGGGATATTCATAGTTTTATTCTCCTTAACCGATAACGGAAAAATCTGCATATATATCCATTATCATCCACGATAATTATACTACCTTTTTGTTATAAAGTAAAGAAAAATTTCTTTGTCTTTTATCGTGATGAAAATATACAAAAATACACCGCTTGCAATATAACTTGCAAACGGTGAAAAATTCAGTGAATATCTTGCTTTGATGACATTAAGAGGTATTTGTTTTTTGTTGCTATTCCGCCTCTTATATGTCTTTCTTCTTTGTTTTGATTGAGGACTTTTCGCACCTCTTTGTATAAACTCGGATTTATTCTTGACAGCCGTTCTGTGACATCTTTGTGAACGGTACTTTTGCTTATTGAAAATTGTTTTGCGGTCTGCCTTACGGTTGATTTACTTTTGACTATGTATTCGCCTAAATTAACAGCCCGAAGTTCTACATTTCCTTTCATCATATAACCTCACATTCTGCTAATGTATATGAGCAAAATCGGGAATATATACCGAGCAGGATTTTGACAAGGAATTTTGGCAAAACAGGTAGATATTTTCTATAAGAAATTATATTTACATATATAATGCAATCTATTTGCTAAATTTTGATTGACTAAAAATGTCGTATGTGATATAATTCAAACAGATTATGGGTTATTGTGAGAAATTTGGTTTTTTTGAAATTTTTGGGGGGTACTGATATGAATTATCTTTTAGTAGTTGCTCATCCCGATGATGAAGTTTTGGGTGTAGGTGGAACAGTAGTAAAATTGATAGAAGAAGGACATACAGTTGATATGCTTGTTATGTGCTATTCTGCAAATGCAAGGGCTTTTCGTCCCGAAGACGGAGAACTTCACGATGACTTTTTCAGTTGTGCAAAAGCACTCGGAATTTCGAAAATTTACGAAGGGGATTTTCCGAACATTGAAATGAACAATGTTTCTCACCTGAAACTTGTTCAGTTTATTGAAAAAGGCATAATCGATTCACAGCCGGATGTTGTTATTACTCATCATCCGTCTGATACAAACAACGACCACATGCACACCTCTTTGGCGTGTCAGGCTGCTATAAGATTATTTCAGCGCAGGACTGACATTCGCCCGATAAAAGAATTGTGGTATATGGAAGTTCCGAGTTCAACAGAGTGGTCTGTTAATTCATCTATGAATCGTTTTATGCCTAATCTTTATGTTGAAATAGGCAAAGAAGGTGTTGACAAAAAGGTACAAGCACTTTCGATGTATCGCGGTGTTATGCGTCCGTTCCCTCATCCGAGAAGTGAAGAAGCAATAACGGGTTTTGCGGCATACAGAGGAGCACAGTCGGGTTGTAATTATGCCGAAGCATTTGAGTGTGTGTTCAGGAGAATGTGAGAATATGTATAGACGATATATCAAAAGATTATTGGATATTCTTATTTCGTTTTTGGGTTTGATTATTCTAAGTCCGTTTTTGATAACAATCAGCATATTGCTTTATTTTAGTATCGGAAGACCGATTTTCTTTGTGCAGGAACGAATAGGCAAAGATGAAAAAACATTTAATCTAATCAAGTTTCGCACAATGACAAATCAAAGAGATGAGAATAACAATTTGTTGCCCGAAGAAAAAAGAGTTACCAAAGTAGGAAAAATATTGCGAAAAACTTCTTTGGATGAACTGCCTGAGTTGCTTTGTGTGCTGACAGGAAAAATGTCAATTATCGGACCGAGACCTTTGCCTACATATTACGGACCGTATTTTTTTGAGGAAGAAAGAAAAAGGCATAATGTACGGGGAGGGCTAATTCCTCCGGATAGTCTGTCGGAAAAAACCTACACAACATTTGAGGAACAATTTGAGTATGAATGTTATTATGCTGAAAACATTTCATTCGTTTTAGATTGTAAAGTTTTTTGGAAGACGGTTAAAATTTTATTTGGTCGTGTC
>JAZLJE010000069.1:0-11500 GCA_045617705.1 Ruminococcus sp. | reverse complement strand
CCAACATTTCGTTCATAATCTGGAGCATAGGTACTTCGGAAGTTTCCTTCGCTGTTGCTTCAAAACCCTTTTGGTTAATCATTTTTATCTTTGATACTACCGCCTCTTTGCCTTTCATTAAGGTCATTCCGTCAAAGTTGTCGTTTCTGACGGTGAAATATGCGGCGTAGTATTCAAGCGGTCTATGAACTTTGTACCAGCCGAGCCTCAAAGTTGAAATCATATATGCGGCGGCGTGGGCTTTTGGGAACATATATTTTATCTTCATACAAGAGTCAATATACCACTGTGGCACATTGTTTTGTTTCATAGCGTCAATATGCTCTTGAGTCAGAAGTTTTGTTGCCTTGCCTTTACGGACAATTTCCATAATCTTGAACGCCATACTCGGCTCAACGCCTTTGTGCATAAGATAAGTCATAATTGAGTCACGCGTTCCGATAACTTCGGAAATTGTGCAAGTTCCGTTTGCTATCAATTCAGCAGCGTTACCGAGCCATACATCAGTTCCGTGTGACAATCCCGAAATCTGCAAAAGGTCGGAGAAAGTTTTAGGTTGAGACTCAACAAGCATCTGCCGTACAAAGGAAGTGCCGACTTCGGGCAGAGAGAAAGTTCCTGTTTGTGAGTCGATATCTTCCGGAGTTACCCCTAATGCTTTTGTTGATGTAAACAAAGACATAACTTCGGGGTCACTCATAGATACATCCATAACAGGAATACCCGTGAACTCTTCTAAATAGTGATAAATCGTCGGAACATCATGACCGAGTTCATCGAGTTTGCAAATAGTGTCGTGGATAGAATGGAAGTCAAAGTGAGTTGTGATATTGTCCGATGTCATATCGTTTGCAGGATGCTGAACGGGACAAAAATCATATACTTCTTTACCTCTCGGAACAACAACCATTCCACCGGGGTGCTGACCTGTTGTACGCTTTACACCGGTGCATCCGATAGATAGTCTGTTCATTTCGGCTTTGTGCAAAGTGAGTCCTTTTTCCTCGGCAAATTTCTTTACAAACCCAAAAGCGGTTTTCTCCGCTACGGTGGAAATTGTACCTGCTTTGAAGACATTCTCGCGACCGAAAAGTTCTTCTGTATATCTGTGTGATGAAGATTGATACTCACCGCTGAAATTAAGGTCGATATCGGGGACTTTGTCGCCTTTGAAACCGAGGAATGTTTCGAACGGAATTTCGTGGCCGTCACGGTCCATATCGGTACCGCAGTCGGGACATCTTTTCGGTGGTAAGTCAAAGCCCGAGCCGTATGAGCCGTCCTCGATAAATTCGCTGTGCTTACAATTTGGACAAACATAATGCGGACATAGAGGGTTAACCTCGGATATACCCGACATTGTGGCAACGAACGAGGAACCAACCGAACCACGCGAGCCGACAAGATAACCGTGGGCTTCGCTGTCGGCAACAAGTTTTTGTGCTGTCATATAGAGAACAGAGTAGCCGTATGTTGTAATAGCGTCAAGTTCTCTGTCAAGTCGTTTCTTGACTATATCGGGCAACGGGTCGCCGTAGCGTTCTTTGGCGCGTTTCCATGTGATTGTTGTAAGTTGTTCCTCTGCACCGTCGATAAACGGTGGGAAATTGCCTTTGGGAATAGGTCTTACCCATTCGCACATATCGGCAATTTTGTTGGGGTTTTCAACAACGACTTCGTATGCCCTATCGCCTAAATATTCAAACTCTTCAAGCATTTCGGCAGTTGTTCGAAAATACAGCGGGGCTTGGTTGTCGGAGTCGGTATAGCCCTGACCATTCATCAAAATTTTTCTGAATTCTTTATCCTGCGGGTCGATAAAATGGACATCACAGGTAGCGACGACGGGGATGCCGAGTTCATCGCCGAGTTTAAGTATTGTTCTGCTTATATTTTCAATTTCTTCTACGGATTTAACTTTACCTTCACGGACTAAAAATTCATTGTTGCCGTTTGGCTGAATTTCAAGATAATCATAGAATGATGCAATTTCTTTGAGTTCACCAAAAGGTTTACCCATCAAAATTGCTCTGTAAAGTTCGCCTGCTTCACAGGCTGAACCGATAATAAGTCCTTCTCTGTATTTAACAAGTTCGGACTTTGGAATTCTCGGTCTTCTATAAAAATACTTCAAATGCGACATTGAAATAAGTTTATAGAGGTTTTTCAGTCCTGTAAGATTTTTTACTAAAATTATCTGATGATATGTAGGCAGTTTTTTAAAGTCACCGCCTGCGATTTTAGTGTTTATATCGGATACTTTGAATATGCCGAAATCTTCTTTGAGCCTTATGCAAAGGGAAACAAAGATTTTTGAGAGCATATCGGCATCATCAACTGCCCTATGATGATTAAACTCGCCGAGTCGCAAATATGACGCAACGGTATCAAGTTTGCAGTTTTTTATATCTTTTAAAATTGCACGACAAATAGCAACTGTATCTAATGATGCAAAGTTATATTCATAATCCCAATCGGCACAAACTCTTTTGATAAATGATGTATCAAATCGGGCGTTGTGTGCTACCAAAACAGAGTCTTTGGAAAATTCAAGAAATTCTTTTACTGCATCCTTTTCTTTCGGTGCATCTTTTACCATTTCATCGGAAATGCCTGTCAGTTCGGTAATTCTTGACGGAATAGGTTTTTCGGGATTTACGAAAGTTGAAAAAGTATCGACTACCTTACCGCCTTTAATCTTTACTGCACCGATTTCGGTTATTCTCTCATTCTTTGCTGAAAGTCCAGTTGTTTCAAGGTCGAAGCAGACAAAAGTATCATCAAGAGTAAAATCGGAAGTGCCTTCAACAGACTCGATAAGGTCGTCCATAAAGTAGGCTTCTGTGCCGTAGATAACTTTGATTTTATCTTCATCTTTGTTTATCGCTTCGGCGGCATTCATCGCATCGGGAAACGCCTGTGCAACACCGTGGTCGGTTATGGCAATCGCTTTGTGTCCCCATTTTGCTGCACGCTCTACTAAAGTTTTTGCATCAGTTACGGCATCCATTTGTGACATATTTGTATGAAGATGCAGTTCGACACGCTTTTTCTCTGCTTTGTCTACTGCTTTTACTTTTTCTACTGTAGAAACAGACGACGCACTTAATACTAAATCTTTTTCATATTTATCAAATTCGATATCACCGCATGCGACTATAGACATACCTTTTTTCAACGATGAGAGTACGGCGCATTCGTGGTTTGGTCCAAAAACTTTGACAACTGTTGAGCCTGTATAGTCGGTTATGGAAATCGACATTATAGTCTTATCGCCTGAACGGGTGTTTTTACTTTCGATATCAAAGATATCGCCCCAAACGGTTACTTTGCCTATATCGTATGTGATATCGGATATCGGGATTATCTTGCCTTTACGGACTCTGCCGTACAAAGGTTTTATACTTTCTTTAACTATTTGCGGAACAGAGAACTTGCCTTTTCGAACTTCGATACTTCTGACAACACCGTCAGGCTTTTTGGAGTCTTCTTCGTCAAAAAGTTTTGCTAATTCGTTGAGTCTTTCTCTGTTAATCTTTTCTTCGGCATCGGAAATGTGCTGCTGATATTCTTCATCGTTTTCGTCAATTTCCGTTACGCCTGTGTACGTAATATCAAAATCGAGTGAAAATTCTTCTTTGATTTTCGCTTTGAGCAGTTTTGTAAAATCTTTGCTTTCCAAAAGCATCAGTCCGCCGTGCATCAGTTCAACAATAAGGTTTTTGCCGTTTGCTGTTGCTTTTGCGCTCTGCAAAGTTCCGCTGATGCTCGGCACTTCTTCTGTAATACTCAACAGTATTTCATCAAAATATGATATATCAAAAAGTTCTTTTTCAAAAACAGGATTGATTTTTACTTTAGTAAATCCGAGTTTGCTTGATTTTATGCTGTTTTCTGTTTCTTTCAACACTGAAAACGGAACAAGCACGGATGGCTTTATTGTTATTACTATTGAATTACTGCGTTTATTCAATTTTACATTCAAAACTTCTGATGACATTATATTTTCATCAAGAGGTTTTGAAAGATAGAAAGAGAAAATATCCGATAATTTATTCATACTATGCCTTTCATCTTATAACTTATCTATTTCATCAATCAATGCATCAATCAATTTATCTTCGCTGACTTTGTAGAGAATTTCGCCTTTTTTGAAAACGAGTCCTTCTTTATCACCTCCGGCGATACCTATGTCAGCCTCTTTTGCTTCACCGGGTCCGTTTACTACACAGCCCATAATGGCGACTTTTATGTTCTTCTTGCAGTTTTTGAGCCTGTCTTGTGCTTCATTTGCAAGAGAAATCAAGTCTATTTTTGTTCTTCCGCAAGTTGGACAGGATACAAAAGTAATACCGTTTTTATCAAGTCCGATTGCTTTTAAAATATCTTTTGCGGCGTAGACTTCGTTTATTGGGTCATCGGTCAAAGATACGCGGATAGTGTCGCCTATACCGTCACAAAGCAACGAGCCGATACCGACAGAAGATTTTATAATACCCATACGCTGAGTTCCTGCTTCGGTAACACCGAGATGCAAAGGATAATCGCAGGTTTTGCTCGCTATGCGGTACGCTTCTATCATCGTTTTTACATTTGAAGATTTCATCGACAATACTATATCGTGGAAATCAAATTTTTCGAGCAAAGACGCGTGATAAAGTGCACTATCACAAAGAGCCTGTGCTGTCGGGTGGGAATATTTTGCCAAAATATGCTTTTCAAGCGAGCCGGAATTAACGCCTATTCTTATAGGAATGTTGTGGGATTTACAAGCATCGGCAACTTCTTTTACTCTTGAATCATCGCCGATATTGCCGGGGTTTATGCGAATTTTGTCAACACCTGCAGACACGGCTTCGAGAGCCAGTTTATAATTAAAATGGATATCGGCAACTATGGGTACGCTGACATTTTCTTTTAATGCAGGGATAAGCCGTACTGCTTCCATATCGGGAATAGCCGCACGGATAACCTGACAGCCTGCTTCTTCCAAAGCCTTTGCCTGTCTAATACTGTCCTCTATATTATGTGCAGGGACATTGAGCATAGACTGGACGGAAATATCTGCTCCGCCTCCGATTTTCAATTTTGAAGCAAATACAGATAATTTACTGCCCATACTATCCTCCGATAACAATCTTCCAAATATCGTGTAGCGAAATAAACGCCATCAAAATCAAGAGTAATGCAAATCCGATACCGTTGACAATCGCTTCAACTTTTCGCGGAATGGGTTTTCTGAATATTCCTTCGATAAGCAAAAACAGAAAACGACCGCCGTCAAGTGCCGGGAATGGTAACATATTGACAACACCTAGGTTTACGGTAATGACCATCATAATATACACAATGCTCATTACAGCGGATGAAAAACTTGTTTTCAGGCTTTCGGATGCAACGCTTGTTATGGTTGATGCAAGTCCGACAGGTCCAGCCAAGTCGTTGAGTCCGAACTGACCTTTAAATATGCCGATAAGACTTCCCCACACCATTCTGACAATAGAAACAGTTTGGGAGAATGTCTGGCTGATAACAGTACCGAAAGTTTTTTCAATCGGTTTTACATAAAAATCTATTTGTAAAGACGGTTTGTCACTATCGGGATTTTTCAAAGTAACAAAGTCTACATCTTTCAAGGTTACAATTTCGCCGTTTCTACGCACTTGCATATCGGTACGAAAACGCGAACGGGTTTCTTTATTCTGCGGGACGGGATAGTCCTTTGAAAGTTCCTTTTTGAAAAACTTATCTATATCGTCGACAGATTGACAAGCAAGCGACAACGCTGTTTCTTTGTCGGAGGCTTCGCGGACTTTCTTCGCTCCATCTTCCCACACTTTGTAGGATTTGTTGAAATCTTCATCGGAAATATCTTTGTTTTCGTTTACGCAGGTAGCATAATGCTGATACAAGGAAAACAGGCAATCTTGTTTATATATTTCAAGAGATGTGCCGTCAACTTCCTTTACGGGCAAAGTGAAAAGTGCAAAGGAAAAGTCGGTTGATGTATTTACAGCGTAGCCGTTTATGTTGACGATTTCATCATCAGCCTTTAAACCCGATATTGCTGAATATGAATACGGTGCAAAGGATGAAACGGTATTTGATGCAAACTGCTCTTGAGGCAAGAGAGTAATCATCATCAAAACCAAACCAAAAACGATATTCATAAACGCACCCGCGATGATGATAATCATTCTTTTGTAAATCTTTGCGTTATTGAAAGAACGGGGATTTTCGCTTTCTTCGTCTTCGCCCTCCATAGCACAGTAACCGCCTATCGGGAAAACACGCAGAGAATAGGTGGTTTCGCCCTTTTTGAAAGAAAAAATCTTCGGCCCCATACCAAGGGCAAATTCGTTGACCTTTACCCCGCTTTTTTTTGCCGCAAGAAAATGTCCGCCCTCGTGGACAAAAATAATAAGTTCGAATAATACAACCGCAATTATTATTAGTGCAACAGTTGTGATAAAATCATCTCCAAAAATCAGATACTCGAAAGTACAAATTGCCGAGCAAGTTTGTCAGCAGTTAGTAAATCTTCAAGCGATTTTGCTTCTTTGATATCGAAATGTTCAACAGCAGAATTTACAAGTTCGCCGATATCAAGGAAAGAAATTTTGCCGTCACGGAAAAGTTTGTTTGCAACCTCGTTTGCTCCGTTAGCAACACAAGGGGTAAGTCCGCCTTTGCTGATTGCTTTTTTGCAAGCAGATAAACATTTGAAAGTTTCATAATCGGGCGGATAAAATGTAAGTTTTGAAATAGTTTTAAAATCTACTTCATTTACCAAAGAATCAAATCTTTGCGGATAGGTAATTGCATATTGAATAGGTATTCTCATATCGGGAAGCCCGAGTTGAGCGATAATCGAATTATCGGTATATTCAATCATAGAATGGATAATGCTTTCGCGGTGAACTACAACTTCGATATCATCACAAGGAACATCAAAAAGCCACCTTGCTTCGATAATTTCAAGTCCTTTGTTCATCATTGTAGCACTGTCTATGGTTATTTTTGCACCCATATCCCAGTTGGGATGATTAAGCGCCTGCTCAACGGTTACATTTTTCAGTTCGTCTAAAGTTTTGCCGAAAAACGGTCCGCCGGATGCGGTAAGTATAATCTTTTTTAACGCTTTCTTTTCGGAACATCCCTGCAAACATTGGAAAATTGCGGAATGTTCGCTGTCAACGGGAAACAAGGTAACGCCGTTTTTCTTTGCTTCGCTCATAACGAGAGAACCACCTGCAACCAAAGTTTCCTTGTTGGCAAAGGCTATGTCTTTTTTAGCCTTTATTGCTGAAAGTGTAGGCTCAATACCGACCATACCGACAATGGCATTAACAACTAAATCGGCTTCTTTCATAGTTGCCGCTGTGATTATGCCTTCCATACCCGAAAGCACTTTTGTATCGGTATCGGCAAGTTTGATTTTCAAGTCATTTGCCTTATCTTCGTCATACAAAACTGCGTATTTCGGCTTGAATTTTCGCACCTGTTTTTCAAGCAATTCAATATTAGAATGTGCACAAAGGGCTGTTATATTAAGATTAAATTTTTCGGCTACCTGTAAGGTTTGAGTACCTATTGAGCCGGTAGAACCTAAAACGGATAGATTAGAAAACATATAACACCTTAAGAAATTACTGTCATAAATTTCGAAATAGTAAAGACAAATATCGAACAGAAAATTACCGAGTCAAATCTGTCGAGAGCGCCACCGTGACCGGGCATAATTGAGCCGTAGTCCTTTATTCCCAAGTACCTTTTATTAACAGAAAAAGTCAAGTCACCGAGAATGGACAAAACAGAATTCACTACGCCGATAATAAGCAAAGCAAGAAAGTTGATAGTTGCTTCTCTATACACAAGCATAAAGATAAGTCCGACAAGCATAGAGGCAACTATACCACCGAGGACTCCTCCAACTGCACCTTCAACGGTTTTTTTCGGGCTGATTTCGGGACAAAGTTTTGTTTTTCCCATAAACGAGCCGACAAAGTAGGCTGCGGAGTCGGCAAGCCACGGAACTGCCAAAATCAACACGCACCAAAAGGCTGTATAGCGGTTATCTTTGCACGCGGTATAAGTCAAACTTGCAAACGAAATTGAAAGTAAGATTGTACCGCAAAAAGTGTAGAAAACTTCATTCGGCTGTATACTTTTGTGGCAAAAAACCATAACTCCAAATGTAAATAAGATATAGACTAAAACAACTATAAAAAGTACATTCGAATACGAAAACAGCGGTGCAGAAAAAGCAAATATTATTGATGAGATAAAAAGCAATAATTTCTCCTGTAATTTTGCTGCTGATAAAAGTTCGTAAACACACAAAGCGTTGATAACGGATACAGCAAGCGACACTACGATAGAATTCATCTCACCGAAAATGAGAATTAATATACACAATGCAATTCCGACGATAGCGGAAACAATTCTTTTTTTCATAATGTCACCCATTATACTCCGCCAAAACGCCTGTTGCGTTTAGCGTATTCCAAAAGTGCTTTATCTAAATCTCTTTCGGTAAAATCAGGCCAAAGGGTATTCATAATGCAATACTCACTATAAGCCTGTTGCCACAAAAGGAAGTTGGAAGTTCTGTATTCACCGCTTGGACGGATAATTAAATCAGGGTCGGGTTGATTAGCGGTATAAAGATTATTGCTAATCATTTCTTCGGTAATGTCTTTTGATGAGATATTACCGCTTTCGATTTCTTTTGCAATTTTCTTTACTGCGTGAACGACTTCGTCACGACCGCCGTAATTCATAGCGATATTAAGCACCATACCGTCGCGGTCTTTACTGTCATTTTCAACCTCGTCCATAAGTTTTTTCAATTCATCGGAAAAAGGTTCTCTCTCGCCAATAAAACGGACAATAATGCTGTCATCTTTGAAATCGGTAATAGCCTCAATCATAAATTCTTTGAAAAGTTTCATCAAAGCGGCTACTTCTTCAGCGGGGCGAACCCAATTTTCGGTAGAGAAGGCATAGACAGTAAGATACTTTATTCCGATATTACTGCAATATCTTGCTATCTTTCGGAAAGTTTGCGCCCCTGCAGTATGGCCTGCACTACGCGGTAAGGCTCGCTTTTTCGCCCAGCGACCGTTACCATCCATAATGATGCCTATGTGCTTTGGAAGTTCGATATCCGATATATCAAGTAATTCGGTTTTTTCTTTGTTTTTGAAAAAAGACATCGACTAAATCTCCATAATCTCTTTCTTTTTCTTATCGGCAACGGCGTCGACTTCTTTGATAAATTTATCGGTTTGGTCCTGTGCTTTCTTTTTGCCTAATTTCAAGTCATCTTCGGTAATATCGGAAGATTTTTCCATTGCTTCCAATTTATCTATTGTATCTCTTCTGACATTTCTGATTTGAACTTTTGTATCCTCTGCGATAGAAGCAATTTCCTTTGCGATTTCTTTACGCTTATCTTCGGTAAGTGGTGGGAAAATCAAACGGATAATCTTGCCGTCGTTTTGAGGATTGATACCGATATCTGATGTTTGGATAGCCTTTTCAATCATTTTCAAAACGGATGTGTCCCAAGGCTGAATAGCAAGTGTTCTTGCTTCGACTACAGAAACGGAAGCAAGTTGATTTATCGGAGTTGGAACAGAATAATAATCAACTGTTACTTTCTCGAGTATTGCAGGATTGGCACGACCTGCACGAATAGATTTATATTCGTCAGTTAAATGGTCAATGCGTCTTTGCATACGCTCCTCAGATTTTTTTAATACTTCTTGCATGGTAAATCCTCCTTAATAAATATAAAATAAATTACATATTACAAACTAAAGTGCCGACATTATCTTCTGTTACTGCTTTGTAGATATTATCGGGATTATCAATACTAAAAACCAAAAGGTCAATATTGTTGTCTTTACAAATAGCGGCTGCTGTGGAGTCCATAACTTTCAAATCTTTTTCGAGAACATCAAAGAAAGAAAGTTTATCAATGCGTTTTGCGTCGGGGTTAGTCGCAGGGTCACTGTCATAAACACCGTCTACCATAGTGGCCTTCAATATAATCTCTGCTTCGATTTCGGCGGCACGCAAAGCAGCGGCTGTATCGGTTGAGAAGAACGGGTTACCTGTACCGCAACCGAAGATGACTACTCTGCCTTTTTCCATGTGCCTTATTGCACGGTTACGGATATAGGGTTCTGCAATTTGACGCATACTGATGGCGGTCTGGACTCTTACATCAACACCGAGTTGTTCCAAAGAATCGGCAACACCTAAAGCGTTGATAGTAGTAGCAAGCATTCCCATGTGGTCGGCTCTTGTTCTGTCCATATCACCGGAAGTTCTGCCACGCCAGAAATTGCCTCCACCGACAACAATGGCTACCTGTACTCCGTCGTCGGTAAGTTTTTTTATAGGCTCGCAAAATGATGATACTGTATCAAAATTTATTCCGTGTTTGTCATTTCCGGCAAGAGATTCGCCTGATAATTTCAGTAAAATTCTTTTATATTTTGAATTCAAGTCCTATCCCTCCATAATATATATTTTCAGTAATATAATGATACTACAATATGGCATTTTTGTAAAGTCAAAATATGTAAAACTTGCACAAATTTACAATTATTTCACAATAAAAAAAGGAGTAGTCGAAACTACTCCTTAATTTTGTTAAATTATTGAATCATACTTGCAACTTCTGCTGCGAAATCGTCCTGGCGTTTTTCAATTCCTTCGCCCTTTTCGAAACGAACAAACTTAACGACTTTGATGTCACCGCCGAGAGTTTTTGAAACAGAGTCAATGTACTTACTTACTGTCATAGAACTGTCTTTTACAAATTCTTGGTCGAGCAAGCAGTTTTCTTTATAATACTTACCTACTTTACCTTCAACAATCTTTGAAAGTACCTGTTCGGGTTTATTAGCCATTTTCGGGTCTTGTTTCATCTGTGCAACAAGAATTTCCTTTTCGTGGTCAAGAACCTCTGCGGGTACATCTTCTTTAGAAAGATAAGGTGTATTTAAAGCGGCGATTTGCATAGCAATGTCTTTACCGCAAGCAATAAACTGAGCGTCTGTTGTATCAACTGATGTTTCAAAATTAACCAAAACACCAATCTTTCCGCCTGCGTGGACATAAGCAACACATGGACCGTCAAATTTTTCGAAACGACGGATTTTGATGTTTTCGCCGATTGTAAGAACTTTTTCTTGTAAAAGTTCTGCAACTGTCATATCGGAACCGTCTGCTTTGAGTGCGAGTAAAGCATCTACATCAGCAGGGTTTTCTTTCATAACTGTTAATGCACAGGTCTTTACAAAAGCCTGGAAATCTGCATTTTTTGCAACGAAATCGGTTTCAGCGTTGACTTCGATAACAACGCCGGATTTATTATCGTCGCTTGTAAGAGCAAAGGCAACGCCCTCTGCAGCGATACGAGAAGGCTTTTTAGCCTGCTTTGCAAGTCCCTGCTCTCTCAAAAAGTCGATAGCGGCATCCATAT
>JAZLJE010000068.1:0-4308 GCA_045617705.1 Ruminococcus sp. | reverse complement strand
TGTGGACTTTTTTGCCGTAGTAGTCGCCGTCTTCACTTATGTCGTTATCTATCATTGTATGGATAAAGTTTGACGCCATTTCTTCTTCGTTTTCAATTTCCTTTATAATTTCGTCTGCCATTGTAATTCCTTCTTTTTTATAAAAGTTATGCTAATTTTTCAAGACCGATTTTCATTCGCTTAAGACTTTCTTCCCTGCCCAAAATATCGAGTATTTCAACCGCACCGCCGGGGGTTACCGTCTTTCCCGCTACGGAAATTCGCGCGGGCCACATAACGGTACCGTTTTTGACTTCGAGTTTTTCTGCAAGAGAGATGAGTGCATCGTGGATACTGTCGTGGTCCCAAGAGGGGAGTGCTGCCAGTTCATCATACACCGCCTTGAGCATAATCGGAGCGTTCTCGAAATTTGTTTTGCTTTTCTTATTTACAAAAAGTTCTTTGTCATAGTCGGGAAGTTCCTTGAAGAAATCAATTTTTTCTTCAATATCCGTAAGTTTTGTTGTGCGTTGTTGCAAAATTCGAGCAAGTTTTTTGTAGTCGATATTCATATTACCCAAAGACTTTTCAAAATAGGGCTTTGCAACTTCGACAAATTCGTCTTCGCTCATCGCTTTGATGTATTCGCTGTTGAACCATTCAAGTTTTTCGTAATCGAAAACGGCAGGGGATTTTGAGATACCGCTGATGTCAAAAATTTTTGTCAGTTCATCGAGGGTGAATATTTCCGTGTTATCTTTCGGACACCAGCCCAAAAGTGCGATATAGTTTATTATCGCTTTCGGCAAATAGCCCTCGTTTATCAGGTCATAAAAACCTGTTGAGCCGTGGCGTTTTGAAAGTTTTGAAACATTACCGTCTGCGTCTTTGCCGTTAATTAAAGGCAGGTGGATATATGTCGGAATTTCCCATGAAAAAGCCTCGTAAAGGAGGTTGTATTTCGGTGTGGAACTCAAATACTCCGAGCCACGAAGCACATGGGTAATACCCATTGTATGGTCATCAATTACATTTGCAAAATTATAGGTCGGGTAGCCGTCGGCTTTGATAAGAATTTGGTCTTGGAGTTCCTCGTTGTCAACCGTGATTTCGCCGAAAACCGCATCGACAAAAGTTGTCTTTCCGGTAATCGGCATTTTTTGTCGAATGACATAGGGAACGCCCTCTCTTAACAGCCTGTCTATTTCTTCTTGCGGTAAGTCGCGACAATGCCTGTCGTAGCCGCCGCCTACTGTTTCATTCTGGATTTTTTCCAGACGCTCTTTGGTGCAGAAACAACGGTATGCTTTGCCTTCACTAATGAGTTGTTCGGCGTAGGGGAGGTACATATCCTTACGCTCTGATTGAACATAGGGGCCGTAGTCACCGCCGACATCGGGGCCTTCGTCGTGAGAAAGTCCTGCTGTTTTCAGCGTTTCGTAGATAACATCAACAGCGCCTTCGACAATGCGTTCTTGGTCGGTGTCCTCAATACGCAGGATGAACTTTCCGCCCTGAGATTTGGCAACAAGATATTCATATAAAGCCGTCCGTAAGTTTCCGACATGCATAAAACCTGTCGGTGACGGCGCAAACCGTGTTCTGACTTCCATAATTTTTTCCTTTCAATACTATAATCAAAATCGCTTGCGATTTTTCCCTAATTATTCATTATCAATTATCAATTTGATGTCAAGCCTCGTTTCGCTCCGCTGTTCTTGAAATAACTCCTGCTCTCGTGAATTTTTACACAGACTGTTGGTCTGCTCCAAAATTCATGGCTCGCCCGTCGTAATTTCAAGGCTACGCGACTCGGCTCTTCTTATTCATTCATCTCTACCGCAGCATTTCTTATATTTCTTTCCGCTTCCGCAGGGGCATGGGTCGTTTCTGCCGATTTTCTTTTTCTTTACTACCGTTCTGTTTGTTGAAACAGTACCGTCACCCGAAAATTCAACGGGTTTTGCGACCTGCTCACGCTTTAATGCCAAAGTTACTGCGTTGGGTTTTTCTGCCTTTTCGCCGTTATTTAGAATTACCTGATGTGCGGCTGCTGCTTTTTGTTCCATTTCTTTTCTTTGACGGTCAATTTCAGCCTGTCTTCTCTGTATTTCAAGAACGCGTTTCGGTGCGACAAGCATAAGTTTTGCCGTATCCTGACGGATGGACTCAACCATTTCGTCGAACATATCGAAGCCTTCTATCCTGTACTCAACAACGGGGTCATGCTGACCGTAGGCACGAAGCCTGATACCGTTTTTGAGTTGTTCCATATTGTCGATATGCTCCATCCAGTAGGTGTCAACCGACTTGAGAAGATAGACACGCTCCATCTCGCGCATTGTATCGTCATCAAAGAGAGATTCGTTCTCTTTGTACATATCCATAGCACGGTTTGTTAAGGTGTCAATAAGGTCTTGCCTTGTGACATCTTCAAGTTCGTCTACGGTAAAGGAGAACTTGTTTTCGTCTGAGATGAGCCAACCTCTGTAGAATTCGTTAAGTCCCGAGAGATTCCACTCGTCTTTTTGTATATCGTCGGCACAGAACATATTTACATTATTTTCTATTGTGCTTTCAATCATCTTGATAATGGTATCGTGGATATCTTCGCCGTTTAGTACCTGGTCACGCTGACCGTAGATGATTTCACGCTGACGGTTCATAACATCGTCGTAGTCAAGAACGGATTTACGAATAGCAAAGTTTCTCGACTCAACTTTTTGCTGTGAACTTTCGATAATGCTCGAAATGGTTTTGCTTTCAATCGGCATGGTTTCTTCGATGTTCATACGCTCTAAAATCATACCCATTCGTTCGCCGCCGAAAATACGCATAAGGTCATCTTCGCAGGAAAGGAAAAATCTCGACATACCGGGGTCACCCTGACGGCCTGAACGACCTCTTAACTGGTTATCAATACGGCGTGACTCGTGGCGTTCTGTACCGATAATGTAAAGTCCGCCTGCATCTCGAACTTTCTTTGCTTCTTCTTCGATTTCAACTTTAAAATTATCGTGATATTCGGCGAAAGTTTTTCTCGCTTTGATAATATCTTCATCGTCTGTATCTGCAAAACCTGTTGCCTCAACTATGAGTTCTTCGTCAAAGCCTTCTTTGCGCATAGCGGTCTTTGCCATATATTCGGCGTTACCGCCCAAAACGATATCGGTACCACGACCTGCCATATTTGTAGCGATTGTTACAGCGCCGAATTTACCCGCTTGGGCAACGATTTCGGCTTCTTTTTCGTGGTGCTTTGCGTTTAAGACATTATGTTCAATACCCTGCTTTTTCAAAAGTTTCGAGAGTTGCTCTGATTTTTCTATTGAAATAGTACCGACAAGCACGGGCTGACCTTTTTCGTGAGCCTCTTTTATCTCGTCGATAATGGCATAGAATTTACCTTTTTCGGTCTTGAAAATAGCGTCGGGGCAGTCTTCTCTGATGACTTCTTTGTTGGTGGGGATTTCAACAACATCGAGTCTGTATATTTCCTGGAATTCGGTTTCTTCGGTCTTCGCTGTACCTGTCATACCGGAAAGTTTCTTGTAAAGGCGGAAGAAGTTTTGGAAAGTGATAGTCGCAAGAGTTTTTGACTCGCTTTCGACTTTTACTCCCTCTTTTGCTTCAATCGCCTGGTGAAGTCCCTCGTTGTATCTTCTGCCGTACATAAGACGGCCTGTGAATTCGTCAACGATGATAACTTCGCCGTCTTTTACAACATAGTTTACCTCGTTTTTCATACAGCCGTAGGCTTTGATAGCCTGATTAACATGGTGCTGAATGGTGATATTTTCGGGGTCGGTGAGGTTATCGAGAGAGAAAAATTCCTCTGCTTTTTTAACGCCCAACTGGGTAAGAGTTGCTGTCTTTGCTTTTTCGTCAACAACATAGTCAATGTTGTTTTCCATATAGAAAGACTCCATATCTTCTTTGTTGTCTATTTCGGTAAAGACGTGTTTTTTGAGTCTTCTTGCAAAGGCGTCTGCCTTTTCGTACAAGTCAGATGCTTTGTCACCTCTGCCCGAAATGATAAGCGGAGTTCTCGCTTCGTCTATGAGGATGGAGTCAACTTCGTCGACAATGGCAAAAGCGTGTTCGCGCTGAACTTTCTGTTCTTTATACACGACCATATTGTCACGAAGATAGTCAAAGCCGAGTTCGTTGTTAGTACCGTAGGTGATATCGGCTTCATACATTTGTTTTCTTTCTTCTGCGGGAACATCGTGGATAATAAGACCGACAGAAAGTCCGAGGAAACGGTAAAGTTTTCCCATCCACTCGGAGTCACGCTTTGCGAGGTAGTCGTTGACGGTGACAATGTGA